>URWR01000059.1 GCA_900551595.1 uncultured Coriobacteriaceae bacterium | reverse complement strand
GGGAGCCGGTGCCAAAGCGCTCAAAATCGGATCCCGAAAAATCAAGTGACGCCTCATAAACTGAAGTACGAATATCAAACGCCACATTTGCGGCAAGACGCGTTGCAAGGTAGGTGCTGATAACCGCGCCACCACTGCCAAGGATGGAGGCTCCAAGCATGCCAGCGGCATTTGGCAGCAGATCTGACAGATGGCTCGCATTTACCGCAGTATTGATAAGAGCAGAAAGCTCAGTAGGAACCAGCAGCATGCCTGTCATATCACATATCACCGCAACAAGTGTGGCAAGTGCAAGTTTCTTATGATTACCCAAAAAGCCAACTAAGACTTTTAAGGCACTGCGACGGCTATAGTCACGCTTCTTCCTTCTGCGCTTCTGGTTAGATGCAAGAGATGCTTCATTTGAACGTATCTTTTCGGCTTGCTGATCCTGCATCAGCACCCTCCTTCCTTAGTAACATCGTGGGAATTGTCCAACGTAAGTTCATCGTCTTCGACGCACTCTTCCTCGGCATTTTCGTCGTCGTGCGCATCGGTAAAGCAGCCCAGCTCAACACGGATTGCATCGGAATAGCGGTGCAGCAGGCGAAGGAGCTCGTCTTGTTCTTGAGGAGAGAGCGTCTGAAACGCCCGCTCCTCTGCCTGCATAGCGGGAACAATATGTCGCTCAGAAAACGCTCGCCCCGCCGGTGTGAGTGAAGCAACCTTGCGTTTTCGACTTCCCTCAACATAGGAAAGTTCCACTAACCCGCGATCCACCAAAGAGCTCACCGAAGAACTTACCGTCTGACGTGCATATGACCATCGGGTATAGAGCTCCTGCAGAGGGGCTGTTCCCCCCGATTCTTCAATTGCCGATAAGATCCAGTAGGCTCTATCTGAAATGCCGCACCCACGGGCCACCTCGTGATAGAGCTTATCCATCGCTTTATCTAATCGATCCCATTCGAGCGAACTTGCCACCCAGCCAGCATCGTGCCGCGCAGCAGCAATACCAGATCGCCCGTCTGGCAATGCTTCGTACGACATGCACCCTCCGATATTGTCCGAGTTCGTACCTAACGAGAGATTACGACGAGTTCGGACATAATGCAATAACTTATTTTCTATCAATCAGTTGAATAAAGCCCTCGTTACAGCGGCTTTTCTCAGTCATGAGAACGGCGAATTTAGAAGCTCTGTAGAGGCGTTCTTTTCCGAAATATTCCTCATGCAAATCGTTTTTTATTTATCTGCGAAGCGACTCAAAAATATCCATTGGAAATGTATTTTATTGGCTCTTATAGGTTGAATTATTCAATATATCCGCTGACGTAAACGCAGAGTTCTTTCACCCAGATATCCTTGACATCTGTTCAGTCGTTCATATAATCAGAAGTAAGCAGACATATGAATGATTGTTCATATGTTCTGAAAGGAGATTTTACTTATGAACTCACAATCAGACACTGAGCAAACAGCTGCCGCTATGTCTCTTCCTCTCAATCCGGACGCCCAGTCGATGGATATGCCCGATGAAGAGCTGCTCTACGATCT
Source organism: uncultured Coriobacteriaceae bacterium (assembly GCA_900551595.1). Classification (GTDB taxonomy): domain Bacteria; phylum Actinomycetota; class Coriobacteriia; order Coriobacteriales; family Atopobiaceae; genus Coprovicinus; species Coprovicinus avistercoris. Next base: position 7,180 of record URWR01000059.1, on the reverse strand, counting down.
TGCCGATCTTTTTAAGGTCTTCTCAGATACCACGCGCATCAAGATTCTCTTTGCTCTCATGGGAAATGAACTTTGCGTTGCCGATATTGCTGAGAAAACCGGCAACACCCAAAGTGCCGTCTCCCATCAACTCCGTACCCTCAAACAGGCACATCTCGTTCGCTTCACACGAGATGGCAGAAATATTGTGTACTCACTTGCCGACGATCACGTCTATACCATGCTCAACCAGGGCTTGAACCATATTTGTGAATAGCGGCTTAAGAAGCCTCGGATTACTCGAGAAGGGACTCAACATGCGCAAGTCATTCAAACTCGACGAGATCGACTGCGCCAACTGCGCCAATAAACTCCAAGATGCACTCGCAAAACTGGATGGCGTAGATTCTGTTTCTGTCAACTTCCTCACACAAAAGCTCACGCTTTCCGCTGCCGATGATCGCTTTGATGAGGTGCTTGAGCGTGTTATAAAGCTCGCCTCTGAAATCGAACCCGATTGCGAGGTTATTCGCTAAAACGAGAAAGGCCGCGCCCCGCGGCTTTTCTTACCCATAATATATGTCTGTTTGTTCATATATTCATTTGGAGTAGCACTATGAATCGAAAACTCAGAAAGAGACGTAATCGAATTATTGTTGCGTTCATACTGCTTGCAGCCATTATGACTCTTGATAAGAGCGGTCTTCTTGCACGGCTTACCAGCAGTGCCGCTGAGCCCTATGTAGCCTTTGTCCTCTACCTCATCCCATTTCTTATCTCTGGCTACGATGTGCTTATCAAGGCTGCGCGGAATATCCGTCGTGGGGAAGCCTTTGATGAAGCGTTTCTTATGACCGTTGCAACGCTCGGCGCCTTTGCAACAATTCTCTTTCCCAATGCCGAATCACAGGCAGCAGAAGGCTGTGCTGTCATGCTTTTTTACCAGGTTGGTGAACTATTCCAGAGCTATGCCGTAGGCAAGAGCAGGAAATCCATTAGCGCCATGATGGATATTGCGCCCGACTATGCCAACATTGAGCACAATGGCTCTCTTGAAGAAGTTGACCCCAATGAAGTTGCCGTCGGAAGCATCATTGTTGTTAAGCCAGGAGAGCGCGTGCCTATAGACGGGATTGTCACCGAAGGCACCAGCCAGCTCGACACCGCCGCACTCACCGGAGAAAGCATTCCGCGTCATGTAGAAGCTGGTGCCGAGGTAATATCCGGTTGCATCAATATGACAGGCATCCTTCGAGTGCGCACCACGAAACCTTTTGGTGAATCCACGGTATCTCGCATCCTTGAACTGGTCGAAAACGCCAGTGAGAAAAAAGCTCGCACAGAAAACTTCATTACGCGTTTTGCTCGAATTTATACGCCCGCCGTTGTGTTTGCTGCGCTTGCATTGGCGATTATTCCGCCGATTTTGGGCATGGGTCCCTGGGTCGACTGGCTTATGCGTGGCTTGACGTTTCTTGTTGTAAGCTGCCCCTGCGCCCTTGTCATCTCTGTGCCGTTGAGCTTTTTTGGAGGTATCGGAGGTGCTTCGCGCGTAGGTGTTTTAGTAAAGGGCTCCAACTATCTTGAACTGCTCAGTAAGGTAGACACTGTCGTGTTTGATAAGACCGGCACCCTTACCAGTGGCACTTTTAATGTAGTTGCCGTTCATCCGGAGGCTGGCGTAGACCCAGATTATGTTCTGAGCAACGCTGCATATGCAGAGGCCTTTTCCGATCATCCCATCGCCGTATCTATACGTGCCGCATACTCCGGCAAGATAGACCAGGCGCGCATTCATGATGTGCGTGAAGAGTCCGGTCATGGTATTACGGCTCATGTGGACGAACATGTGGTACTGGTTGGTAATGACAAGCTCATGGCAGAGCATGGCCTCAGCTGGCATGAGTGCGATCTTATCGGCACCATCCTGCACGTAACGGTCGATGGAGTCTATGCGGGCCACATTGTTATTGCCGACGTTATAAAAGACGACGCAGCACAAACCATTCAGGAGCTTCATAAAAGCGGGGTCAAACGTTGCATTATGCTCACTGGCGACCGCAATGACGTTGCCCAGGCTGTGGGCACGCGCTTAGGCCTTGATGAGGTACACGCACAGCTACTCCCAGAGGATAAAGTAAATGCAGTAGAAGACCTTCTCTCACATGAAGAAGAGGGAAAGAAGCTCGCTTTTGTTGGTGATGGTATTAACGATGCCCCTGTACTTATGCGCGCTGACGTGGGTATTGCCATGGGTGCAATGGGCTCAGACGCCGCCATTGAAGCAGCTGACGTTGTTTTAATGGACGATAAGCCCTCCAAAATTGCCGTTGCAATTCGGGTAGCCCGTAAAACGATGGGCATCGTATGGCAAAACATCATCTTTGCTCTGGGCGTAAAACTTCTTATTCTGATTCTCGCAGCGCTGGGAATTGCCAACATGTGGCTGGCGGTCTTTGGCGATGTGGGTGTCGCAATGATTGCGATTCTTAATGCCATGCGCGCTATGCATGTTGGACAACAAAAGAGGTGAGCCATCCTGAACTAAAACTAGGTTTTAACCGATGAGCAGAGCAAATCGTGCAGGTGCTCTGCTCATTTTTTGCATGTGCCGTGAAGCGAGCCGCAAGACACTTCATATCACGTTACACTTACGGACTGTATCCACAGTGACGTTCACACATTGCGCTTAAAGCGCTCATATCAAGGGGGACATTACATGGAAGAGGCGTTTCTCGCCTTTATTAGCTCGTTTGGCTATCTTGCTGTTCTTGCACTCATTCTGTTAGAAAATATCTTCCCGCCCATTCCGTCGGAACTAATCCTTCCTATGGCAGGTTTTCTTGTTCACGACACGTCAATGGAGTTGCCGGGAGTCATTATTTTTGCAACCGCCGGCTCTGTGTTGGGTGCTTTCATTTTGTATGGCATCGGAAGACTGTTGTCGCGCGAGCGTTTAATGGCTTTCTTTGACACCAAGCCAATGCGTCTTTTGGGCTTTAAGGGTGATGACATTTCCAAGGCTATCGGCTGGTTCGACCGTAAAGGTCAGGCAACGGTACTCATTTGCCGTTGCATTCCTGTTGTTCGCAGTCTTATTTCTATTCCTGCTGGCACCGCAAAGATGGCCATTCCACGCTTTACGATTTACACCCTTGTTGGATCGGCTGTTTGGAATACCGTTCTTTGCTCGCTGGGTTATGCTATGGGTTCCGCTTGGCACACGGTTACAGCTCAGGCTGAATGGGTCTCTGACGTTGTAAAAATTATCATCATTGTTATTGTGCTCGTGGCCGCCATTTGGTGGATTGTAAAGCGCATTCTCCCCAACCTTCGCCACACCAACGACCACACCGAGGACTAACAAACAGTTTTGTGACAAGCAGTGCTTGGCACATATTTGACAATCCTTAATTCTTGCAATCTGCCCCCCCATCGGAGGGGCTTTTTGCTGTGGCGCCATCATTTTGTGGCAAACGCCCGGCGCGACGCAAAGCATCTCTGAGCAAGAATTCCACCTGCCCGTTTGCACTGCGCATTTCATCTGCTGCCCAGCGCTCAATCGCTTCCCATATCACGGGGTCCACACGCAGGGGATATTGCTTTCGCCGAGCCATACTTCACCTCATAAAGTCACGTCCGCCTCCCCATACAGGAGACGGACGCCACGCCAAACATTAGTGATATAACGTTCCCGTATTAATAATAGGCTGTGCTTCCGACTCTCCGCAGAGCACTACCATAAGATTGCTTGCCATAGACGCTTTGCGCTCATCGTCAAGCTCAATACGATTGCCCTTGGCCAACTCATCCACAGCCATCTCAACCATAGAAACCGCGCCTTCTACGATCTTCTTACGGGCGGCGATAATGGCCTCAGCTTGCTGGCGGCGCAGCATTGCCTGAGCGATCTCAGGCGCATATGCAAGGTGAGTAAGGCGTGCATCATCAATCGCAACACCTGCAGGAGCCAAGCGTTCCATCAACTCTTTCTTCAGCGCCTCAGACACCTCTTCAATATTTGAGCGCAAAGTAATTGACGAGGACGACTCAGATGAATCCTCTGCATGGTCATATGCATAGGCGCTGGCAACATGGCGAAGAGCCGTCTCTGCCTGCGTTGCGACAAAACGCTCGTAATTATCCACATCGAAGAGTGCGCGGGCAGTGTCTGCCACATGCCAGACCACGACGTTTGCAATCTCGATAGGATTGCCCATCTTGTCGTTGACTTTGAGGATGTCGCCGTTAAGGGTACGAGCACGAACGCTTATCTTCGTAGAGAGGTTCTTTGAGGCAGTTACTTTGAGCATTTGGCGAGCAATGGAGGCCGCATTGCCCCCGCCCATATCTTCTGCAGCAGCGTCTGCATCGGCGTTATTTGATCCCATGTTATTGCTATAAAAGGGATTTGCCCAGAAGAAGCCTTCATCGCGCACGGTTCCTTTGTATTCACCAAACAGAATGCATACACGAGCCTGTCCTGGTTGCAGGGTAAAGAAACCTGACAGAGGGATAAACCAGAGGCAGAACAGCACAATGCTTACGACAAGAAGCGCTATCCATATAGCAGGAATTGCCAGCCCTGCGTCATCATAGCTTGCCATCTGTACGATGCTTAACACAAACAGCGCGATTATCACAACAAGACCCAGAATCATAGCGATAAGCATGGGCCAGCCAGACTTAGCGCGCAGCTCCCGTTCCTTTGTCATACTATCTCCGTTTCTTCCCGCAACTCTAGTCCTTCTAAAGTGCGGATCGCTCGTAGGGCAAGGCGCACTCACCCTGATTGCGATGGCTCGCAATCTAGTTTCATTGTGATATCACATCGATATGAAAACAGCTATACCGTTCACCGACAAAATCTCAGTGCAACAAGAATGGCGGCAAATGGTATAGGAATTATTCAAAAGATGTGCCCGCTCGGCTTTTCGTCCTCAATGGATATGCAGAGTCGCGTACCATGGAGATAGAAGTAAGGAGGGTTCTTGGCGTTTAATGCAACTATTGAAGACTTTCAGCGATTAGGTCTTCGACATCTCACCGAGACGCATACAACGGAGCTGCAAAGCAGCAACCGCTTCACCGAAGCACGCGCCTATGCAAATTTTGAACGCCGGTTTGACCGCGCTGGCGACACGCTCGCCCGCTCCGATTCCGATAGAGCGTTTCATCTCGTGGCACGTGCCACCGAAATCATTGATTATCGGCTGCCCTTTGTTGAAGAACAAAAGGCAAAGGAGCTTATCAAAGAAGCAAAGCAACTGCTCACCGAAGCAAGCTCTCTGGACCCCCACTGCTTTGATGCACGCCGCATGTTGGCAGCTTCTAGCTGCCCTTCATTTGATGCATACCACCGTTACCTTATCGATCATGCATCAGAAGTCAAACAGGTTTGTGAGCAGAACGCGCGCTCGGTTGCCTTTTCAGAGAATGCCAGCGGAAAACTTGCACGCGACCTCGCTATGCGGCCTTATCTTCGCTGGCTTGCTGCTGAGGCCACTCAGGCACTCATCTGTGGCAGGTATCGCTGTTGCATTGAAAGTTCTTCTCGCCTCATTGAGGCAGACTCCGAACAGATTTCTGACGCTTATCGAACACTCGCCTTTGCTCTTGTCAAACTGGAAGATGCCGACGCGCTTAACAAGCTCATTGAAGCTTCCGGCAAAACGATTGCTTCGGATCCTTGGCTCGCATTGGCGTCGCTTGCCATGTCCTACAAACTGCATCACCTCGTACAGGCATCTGAAATACTGAGCGTGATACTCGCCACGTGGCCACATGCTGCCCAGGCACTTTCGATCCAACAAGATTTGCCAGAAGGAGTATTTGCGCGACCACGCCTCGAACCACTCAGTGAAGATGAATTGGTGGTCGCCATATCCGAAGCATCTGTGCTTTTGCAGGAAGGGCGCGATCGCGACGGCCGAGGCGCACTTGGATCGTGGGTCGCGCACGAACCCCAGGTTATCCAAGCCTTAGCACAAGAGAGCGACAGGGCAGCGTTTTCGATGCGAAGCAACCCATCAGACTCAGCAGATGCTCAAAGTTCATCCTTCGATGACAATAAGGACAATCGCTAATGGACGCCTGGTTTGAACTAAAAGAGCGCTGCGCTCGAAGAGAGTCTCAGGCTCTCGGCGGACTATCCCCTAACGCCTATCATGAGCTCGAGCAAGCGATTAACAACAATCCTACAGACTATGTAAAAACGAACGATGAGAAGGCTTTGCTCATCCTCGCGCGTGCGCTGGACCGCGTTATGCAAGAACGCAAAAATGACGACATGCTTGATGATGCCGCATTTGAACAAGAACATGAACGTCGGATGAAGCGTCTCGCTGGCGCCTGTGAGCAGGCGTTGGAACTTGATAAAGACTGTCTCGATGCACGAACAGTCCGAGCTATTGCACGCCATGCCAGCAGACCTGACGATCTTCTCTCTGCCCTCTTGCGTCTTGAGGATGAATATAAGCCCTTGTCCACCAGTGGGGTTGATCCTGCAAAAAGACGTGCAGAAAGTCGTCTGATGGATGCTGCAGCCAGAAGCTGTCTCGATACCGGTCGCATACAAATGACAATTACGCGCTGTCAAACACTAATTGAACACAATTCGACCGATGAGATTGGGGCGCATCTTACGCTTTCTCTTGCCTATGCTCGCATGGAAAATGAAGACGCGCTTGACGCACTTGATGCTCAATTTAAGCGCGAAGGCAACACCTGGATGAACCTTTCACGCACACTTTTGCTCTATAAACTCAACCGATTAAACGCTGCTCGCCGAGCGCTATCAGAATTTGATCGAAGCTGCGAAGGTGCAGCTTATGCCCTCTTAAGGCCGACATTTGTTGATTGCTATCTGCCCGACAGGCCTCGCTTTAAAGCAAAGTCATTTCAGGAGGCTTTGCTCGCAATGCACGAAGCCGATCCGGCTGTTTCTGACACACCGGATTTTGTTGGTTGGGCAACCGAACAGCCGTCTATCCTGACGAGCGCTCAACAGTTTGCTCACAAAAATGGCCTAGAATGGTAATTTCTGTCGGGTCTTCGGTGGCAATATCTCAAACAGCTGCTATACTCTTGACGCGGTTCGTGTTGCACAGTATGTTTTCTACGCACATTGTGCTCACACCATCTTTGTCCCCATCGTCTAGCGGTTAGGACATCGCCCTTTCAAGGCGGCGACACGGGTTCG
>URWR01000058.1 GCA_900551595.1 uncultured Coriobacteriaceae bacterium | reverse complement strand
GGCTGTAGCAATAAGCTCTTCAAGTGGTTGTGTGGGGTCACCCGTGCGAACAGCACAGGCGCTCATACCGGCGCGTTGAGCAGAAACAATGCCTGGCAGAATATCTTCAAATACAATGCAGCCCCATGGCTCAATTTCGAGGCGCCGTGCGGTTTCTAGGTAGATGTCAGGATAGTTTTTATTGCGGGCAACTTCCTGGCCATACACCACTACATCAAAGAGGTCATCGGGCACAAATTGCGGAGCAAGTGAGCCTAGTATTTCGGGTCCATTGGTGGTGGCAAGCGCAACGGGAAAGCCCTGCTCACGTAAAGCTCGTATATATTTTGTAGCTCCAGGACGAACACGCACGTTCTTCTTGTAGAGCTCAGCAGCAAGGCTATTCCATTCCTCGACGATGGCTTCTGGTGTTTCATGGAGGCCATAGCGTTCAATAACGTAAGCTGCTCCATCGATAAAACCACGCGACGAGAGCTCTGCTGCTAAATCTGGTGTCCACGGAATCTCGCGGCGAGATAAAAAAATATGGTCAACCTCATTCCACACGTCACCCGAGAGAGCAAGGGTACCATCAAAGTCAAAAATGGCAGCTTTGAATGCAAACGGCATTAAGCCTTGTGGGGCTTTGAGCACAGCTTCTCCTTCCAATTTGCATCCCAGTGCTTAGTATCAAACACTTCACCGCGTGTGAGGAATAGGGATAGACCAAACTTCAAACGACGTGACAGTGATGAGAAGTGTAGCATCGAGGTGCAAATAATACGTCGGGCGCTACAATGGGCACAACAATTGTTAGCCCGTACATACCCGAAAGGGGAATCATATGACAGACGAGGAACTTAAATCACAAGTTGATGCTTATGTTGATGAAGTGTGGGAAGATGTCGTTTCTGACATGGACCTACTGATACAGGTGGAGAGCGTAGAGGATAAAGATCACGCTGCTCCAGGCATGCCATTCGGCCCCAACCCGAAAGAGGCACTTGTCCGTGCGCTGGCTATTGCCCAGCGGCTGGGCCTTGAGGCGCACGATTGCGAAGGCTACATTGGCTATGCCGATCTTCCTGGTGAGTCTGCCACGCAGATTGCCACTATTGCCCATGCCGATATTGTTCCTGTTGGTACTGGTTGGACCTTTGATCCGCTTCATGTAACGCGTAAAGACGGTTGCTTAATTGGCCGCGGTGTCGCTGATGATAAATCCCCACTGGTTCTTTCACTCTATGCGGCTCACTTCCTGAAGCGTCTGGCCGATGAGGCAGGCAAGCCTTTCCCGTATACTCTTCGTTGCCTTGTGGGCGTCAATGAAGAGACGGGCATGGAGGACGTGGAGTGGTATCTCAAGCATTACGATCAGCCTGCATTCCTCTTTACGCCCGATGCAAATTTCCCGCTTATCTTTGGCGAGAAGGGCCGAATCCAGGCAGCTATTTCCTCGGCAGATTTAGGCGATAACGGTGTAATTGTCTCCCTTGATGGTGGAACTGTTGCAAATGCGGTTCCAGGCCTTGCTGAGGCTGTTGTTCGCGCCGATGCTTCTTCATTATCTGCAGAGGAAAACATCGAAATCGTGCCCGAAGGCGAAGGTCTTACGCGCATTGTTGCACATGGCAAAGGCGGTCACGCCTCTTTACCGGAAGGAACGGTCAACGCCATTGGGCTGCTTGTTGACTATCTCTTGGAACATGATCTGTGCTCCGAAACAGAGCGTCAGGCTCTTGAGTTGGAGCACGCTATTCTTAGTTCTACCGATGGTTCTACGCTGGGTATTGCTTCGAGCGATAAGCACTTCGGTCCGCTTACCTGCATCGGCGGAACCGCTCATCTGAAGGATGGCACGCTAATCCAAACGATCGACTCCCGCTATCCCACGTCAATAACAGCGGAAGAGATTGAGGAAAAGCTCACGCAGCTCGCAGCTCCCTATGGTGCATCGGTAAAGATTCAGAGCAATATGGTGCCGTTCCTTACCGATCCAGAGACACCTGAAGTTCAGACCCTTGTACGCACCTATAACGAGCTTTCTGGCGACAATGGTAAGGCTTTCACCATTGGTGGCGGTACCTACGCGCGTCATTTTGCTCGCGCAGTTGCCTTTGGACCTGATGTTGAAGGGGCGCCACGTCCTGCTTGGTTGGGTTATGAACATGGCGCAGATGAGGGTATGCCAGAAGAGCAGCTGAAGCTTGCACTGAAGATATACATCGTCTCTCTGATCCGCCTTATGGAACTTGATTTATAAGTCCCTCAAAGAAAAACAAAGGCCGTAAGATACGTTTAAGAGCTGTATGGCACACGCCATACAGCTCTTCTAGTCGTCAGGCTCATTCTCGAGTGAATCAGCAATGGTAAAGGCCGCATCATCGCCGGAGAGGCGTGCAAGCGCTCTTGCAAGACTGCGAGCAACAGGGAATACCTCAACATCAATTGCTGCAGCAGTACATTCCATCAAAGCATCGGTAACAGGTGTTATCGGCGCAAGAGGGATACCGCGCTCAACAAGGCGCTGATTAACCTCTTCATCATCCGGAGCGCCATTCACGAGCAAGGAGGGGTTTGTCGCATTGAGTGCTGTGAGCTCTGTTGCTGCTGCAAGTGAAAGTTCCGAAGGAAAACGCAGGGCACGGCGATAGCAGGCGTCTGCTCCTTCAATATCACCCGACTGCCAGCACATGAAGGCGAGGCGATAATAGCCAACAGCTACACCTTCTGGTGTATAAGCAAGTTCAAGCAATTCCTCAAGTTCGCGCATGGCGCCATCTATGTCACCCTTTACTTCCAGGGCTCGTACTGCACGCAATCGTGCGCGCTCATCAAGTGGATCGAGATGAGAAACGAGACGGGCTTCTCCGAGGGCTGCATCGGTGTGTCCTCGTTCTAAAAGTGCACTTGCAAGCAAGAGGTGGGCATCATAATAGGCGGTTGGAACAATGTTGCAGAGCTCACCCTCGACAGCCTCGAGGCGATTGTACAAAGCACGCTCAGCATACGAACGGAAAGAGCGCCATGTGATGTTGGCTTGATCCTCGTAAGCTCCTTCCATTTCGAGGGGCGCCAATACATCAGCAAGGTTATTGATTGCTTCCTGTGTACGGCCATGCGTTATATCAACAAGTGCTTTATTGACGCTTCGTGTTAAATTATCGCCTGCGACAAAGTCATCGACAACCTCATCGGGTGTAAGACCAACCTCACCTGCAATAAGCCGTTCAGACGTGCGTTGAGCTGCTTCAGTAACAGCGGTATCATTCTCGCGATAAGCGAGATTAAGAAGGGCCCGGACATTATTCTCACAAGAATCAGTTAAAGATCGTGAGAGCTTGTCACCAAGTGAGCGTAGCTTTGCCTCGCCGTCACACCCCAAATCGGCTACACGTGTTGCTCCGAGCATTTTTCCTTCTGCAGTAGGTAAGACGCGCTTTGAAAGTTCCGGCGTAGCATAGCGTCTCCTTGGGCAGAAGCGTTCTTCATCAAGCGAAAAATGCTGATCGACTGGGTCAAGCACACCATGGGTGAGGTGGAGCCGTGCATTGCATGAACGGTAGATTGAAGCAGGATCAGACACAGCCTCTAAATCAACCAACATGCGGAATCTGTCGGCATCAAATCGCACAGAAAAAAGGCAACAATGGCGACGAGCTGTATCAAATACGCCAGCAACATGCACATGGCGTAAATGTCCTGATGCTTCAAACATTCCAGCAGCTACTAGAATGCCAAGACGCAGTGCATAGGCTGAGGCAGTACGTTTGCGCATAAATCCTGTTGTTGGAATAACTCTGCCTAATTCACGCGACCAACGAGAACGAGGAAATACCTCTGGGTCGGGAAGGCGAATTTCAACTGCAGCTTCGCTATTGAGTGTGCTGCATCTAAATGTTGCTTCAAGGCGATAGGGGAGAGTCCAACTTTCAAACTGGGTTGCAATAATGGATCGAGCGGCCCACTCGCCATCCTTGCCTCCCCGGCGACCAATTGCCCATTCAAACTGTGCGGCTTGAGCACAAATACTGTCTTGTGCGCTCTGTGCGAGTCGATAGAGCTCGCCTTCGCCATCCTCACTAAGACCTTCTCCTGCAAGCGACTCAACGATGAGCATTCGGTTAAGCACAGCTTCTACTGCAAGCACTTTTCTGCGCGCCACATACGTTGTTTCTGGCTGTTCAATACGGATATAGGCAAGTGAATTTCGATAGAGACGAACAAGTCTTGTTCGCGGCATCTCTGCTTCTTCTGAGTCTGAGTCTTCTCCTAATCCGGCTTCAGAGAGCCAACGGGCAAAGGTTTCTGCAGCACCATAGGTGGGCTCAGGCACTTTTCGAACCTGATCAAAGGTGTCTTCAACGAGCTCAGCTAACGTGGCAAGTGGATTGACTGCCTGTGTGAGAGAATCGACTAAGGCTGAAGGGTGAGCAAGCGGATTGCTTTGTGCGGGTGCCTGAGAATCTTCCTCTGGATACATTTCTTCCGAGGATGCTGTTTCGTCCGTTGCTGGAAGAAGAGTGGAATCCGAGGGAGCACCTGCTTCTTCGGTATCATGTTCTACTGGCTCTGTGTCGTTGGGATTCTCATGTATAAGCCCTTCGCTTATATCGGTGGTGCTACTTTTTTGAGCGCTCTGAGCAAGGGTTGCATCGTCAGATACAGGCACTGTCGCTTGATCTGTGTCAGGAGAGGCTTTTCTGCGGGCAAGCGTAAGAATAAGCGCAATGGTCTCAATGGTCACAACGCCCACAAACACAATAAGCTCAAGTTGTATACCACTCTGCAGCATGAAAAGAAGACCAGCTATAAGCACAGTTATGCAGATGATAAGCACGATGCTCATCATGTTGATCCTTGGTGTCTTTACCGATTGTTTCTTCTGTTGGCTCACCCTAAACTATCCTTCTTGTATTAAATCTGCCTAACGAATAATCCGCTTAGCAGCTTTGGCTCAAACCATGTTGATTTGGGCGGCATAAGCTGCCCGTTATCGGCGACAGCGAGAAGCTCATCAACAGATGTTGCATGCATCGAAAATGCAACACCTTCTGCGCCAGCACGCCGTTCAAGCTCATCGGTGCCGCGTACACCTCCGACAAAGGAAATGCGTTGGTCGCGGGTAGGGTCAGTTATTCCCAAAATAGGACCAAGAATTCGGTCTTGAATAATGGAAGCATCGAGAGAGGCAACCGCATCCTCTGGTACGAGGGATGGGTTGATAACGAGACGCCACCAGCTACCATCTACATACATACCCGTTTCTCCATGGTGAGTTGGCACTACGGGTTCTGAGGAAGGTTCAGTGGTAAATCCTGCCGAACGAATTGCTGATAAGAGCTCTTCAGGACTCAGCCCCGCCCTGTCTGAAACCACACGGTTATAAGGAAGAATAGTCAGTTGATTGGCAGGAAAAAGAACGGCTAAAAACTCGTTGGACCCACCTTCTGGCTTGCCTTGCTCGCGGCGTTCCTTACAAACACGAACAGCGGATGCTGCGCGATGATGTCCGTCGGCAATATAAGCACAAGGGATGTGTTCAAACATAGCTTCAAAGGCCGCTGTTGCCTCTGGACGTGCGACGCGCCAAACTTTCTGTTCGACGCCCTGCTCATCTACAAAATGATAAATAGGGGTGCCAGCACATGCTGCTTCAACGAGCGTATCGAGTACTGGTTGATCACGATACGCAAGAAAGATTGGACCCGTTTGTGCCGAAAGTGCCTCAATATGACGAACACGGTCTTGTTCCTTTTCTGGACGAGTGTTCTCATGGCGACGAATAGTGCCATCAAGATATTCATCAACCGAGCAAGCTGCTACTATGCCTGTCTGTGTATGCCCATCGTGTGTCATGCTCCAAATAAAGTAGCAAGGACCTGCATCGGGCAAGAGTGTTCTATCGGTAATTCGCTTATCTAAGAGTTTGGCCCCACGTTTGTAAACCTCGGGGGCATACATATCGTAGTCAGGATCAAACTGCGTTTCTGGTCTATCAATTGCAAGGAATGAACGGGGATGTTCTGCTACATAAGCGCGTGCTTCGGCACGATCATATACATCGTAAGGAAGTGAGGCGAACTCTGCTGCAGCCTCCGGTGTTGGACGATAGCAGCTTATGGGTTTAACCTGCATAACTCCTCCTTGGTTTTAGTTTATAAATCTCGTATGAAGATTGGTTGTGCCTAAGGATACACACCTTATACGCTTCGCGCACAATGGTTAACCGTACCGTGATAAGGTCGTTCATAAGTTGTAGTTAACGTAGTTGTACAGAAAAAGAAGCAAGGAGTTTCATGGGAATGCGCCAGTGGAGTCCATCTGTATCTGAAAGAGCGTATGTGTTGTTTGATTTTGACGGCACCATCGCTAATACCATGCCTGCAATTGTAGATACTGCGAGACATGTTTTACGCGAGTGGGGACTTTCCGATGAGGAAATAGGGGATGCTCGTAGACTTGTAGGCCCTCCTTTTCCAGCTGCATTTTCTCAGGTCTACGGCTTTTCTGAAGAAGACGCTGCTGAGATAACTCGTCAATATCGCGCGATTTATAACAACTTGGGTCCAGAGACATACCCCACATTTGAAGGTATTCCAGAGATGCTTGATACCTTACGAGCAGCTGGCAAGCATCTTGCAATAGCAACTTCCAAGAACAATGCATTAGCCCAGCGTATGGTTGCCGATGAGGGGATTGCCAACAAGTTTGATGCCATTGTAGGCAAAGTGCGCGATGGGCTGGGTGCAAAGAAAATCGTAATATCAGACACCTTACAAGCTCTTGGCATTTCTTGCGACCAGGCTGTTATGGTTGGTGATCGTTTTTACGATGTGGAAGGCGCTTTACAGGTGGGAATGCCGTGTGTTGGAGTGCTCTTCGGAACCGCGACTCGCGAAGAACTTGAAGAAGCAGGGGCTGCAGCTATCGTTGAGAGCTGCGACGAGCTCGTCCGCGTGCTTCTTGGGTAAAAGAATATTCAGTTCGGGGTAGAGTGAGACTAAAGGTGCCCGCAGAGGTGTTGGCACTGTGCTTACCGACCAAGGAGGACACGATGGCAGAGTTTGATCTGGGTGAGGGCGTCCGCAAGTTTTTCCTTATGGGCGTTGGAGCGGTTGCTACAGGTGCTGAGAAATCCCGTGAAATTGTGAATGAACTTGTCGAAAAGGGTGAACTCACCGTAAAACAGGGCAAAGAGCTCAATGAAGAACTCACGATTAAGGCAGGTCAAGCGTTAGAGCATGGTGAGGACGATCTTTTACGTGCTCGTATGTCTATGATGACACCCGCAGAGCGTGCGGCATACGCCGAGCGTGTAGCAAAGCTTGCTTTCGATCTGGATGAAGGCAACGTCACTCCAGACGATTCTGCTGATAAAGACGAAGATAACGACGAAGCGTAGAAACGATTCTTCCGTATGGATACAGAACGCGAACGTGCCTGCAAGGAGCAACAGACAACTACGCATCAATCGGCGTCCACTGAAGAGACCATCGGTCTTTTTGGTGGACGGCGTTCTTCAGGCTCGTCTCGACGTTTTACGCGTCTAGAGCGCTATCAGCGTCTAAAAGAAATTCTGGTAATCATTAGCCGCTACGACGTGGTGCATGGTCTCACGCCACAGAGTATGCGCATGATGCTTGAAGAACTTGGGCCCACCTTTGTAAAAGCTGGTCAAATTCTGTCCATGCGCTCTGAGATCTTGCCAGAGAGTTTTTGTCAGGAACTCACGCGTCTGAGAACTGATGTTGATCCAATGACGTATGAAGAGGTGCTTCAAACTCTTCGTGCAGAATATGATAGGCCGTTAGAAGAGCTTTTTGATGCAATTGATCCCAATCCTTTGGGGTCTGCATCGGTGGCGCAAGTGCATATCGCCCGCTTAACAGACGGCACTGATGTTGCAGTAAAAGTTCAGCGTCCTGGCGTGCGCGAAACCATGGCGCAGGACATCGATATTATGCGTTCGGTCGTACGCCATCTTTCAAGATTTATTGGCAACAATCAGTTTTTGGATATTCAATCGGTTATAGAGGAGCTTTGGGCATCATTTCGTGATGAAACGGACTTCTTGGTAGAGGCTTCTAATCTCGAAAAGTTTCGTTCCACCAATAAAAACGTTGCTTTTGTCACCTGTCCTAAACCTTATAAAGAGCTCTGTACTGAGCACGTTGTGGTAATGGACTACATTCGCGGGATTCCTATCTCCGATACCTCAGGACTTGTTGCAGCTGGTTATGACCTTACTGAAATTGGTGAAAAACTGGTTGATAACTACGCGCATCAAGTGCTTGATGTTGGCTTTTTTCACGCTGATCCACATCCGGGCAACATTATTATTTCCGGTGGCAAGATTGCATTTATCGACTTGGGCATTATTGGGCGTCTGTCGTCACATAATCGTCTCGCGTTGCGCGACATTATGTACGCCGTAGCCGAGCATAATACTCCTTTGCTCAAGAGTGGTTTGCTGCGTTTTGCAGCTAGTACCGATACTGGGGAGCTCGATCACGCTCAACTTTTATCGGATCTCGATCAAATATTGGATGACTATGGTAGCCAGGCACTCTCCGAGCTTAATGTGGGTGGCTTCATTATGGCCATCATCACACTTGCACGGAGAAACGGCATAGAGTTGCCGGGGTCTATCACGATGTTTGCACGGAGTATGGTGACCCTCGAAGGTGTGCTGGACGAATTTATCCCAGAAGTTTCGATGATCGACATACTTGCTCAGCATGTAAGGGCTCATGAATCTTTTGCTGATGTTATTTCGGAAGAAACCAATCGGACGGCATATGAGCTGCATGAAGCGTTGCACGGAGTGTTGGGTGCGGCGTCCG
>URWR01000057.1 GCA_900551595.1 uncultured Coriobacteriaceae bacterium | reverse complement strand
GAGACGCATGCACGTATCGAGGACAAACACCAGATTACGCTGCACCTGCAGACGTTCTTCAGGCGTGCCATCAAGCAGGCGACTCTTGCAGAGCTCCACATACCAGTCGCAGACTTCGCCCCAGAAGAAAGACTGAAGTTCACGAACATACTCGCCAAACTCATAGGTTTCAAGGCGCTCGGTTGATGCGGCCACAATCTTGGCGAGACGACTGAGCATCCATGCATCTTCCGGAGTCTCAGCCGAAGCAGGGCCAGGCTCATAGCCATCAAGATTCATCATTACAAAGCGGCTTGCATTCCAAATCTTCGTAACGAACGACCGTGCTTGTTCAGTACGAGGACTATCGATAAGTTCGCGCGTTTTCTTATCGATATTGGCGTCAAACTTAACATCCTGATTGTTCGTGATAAGCGTAAGAAGGTTAAAGCGCATGGCATCTGCGCCGTACTTATCCATAAGATCCATCGGGTCAACGCCGTTGCCCTTGGACTTTGACATACGGCTGCCATCCTTAGCGAGGATAGTAGCGTAGATGTACACATCATGAAATGGAATCTCATCGGTGAAATAGAGGGAGCTCATAATCATGCGAGCAACCCAGAGCGCAATAATATCGCGGGCTGTTACCAGCACCTTTGTAGGATGATGGCCTTCCATTTGCTCGGGGTGATCGGGCCAACCCTGTGTGGCAAACGTCCATAGCTGGCTGGAGAACCAAGTATCGAGAACATCTTCATCTTGATGGACATGATGCGAGCCACAATGAGGACACACATCGGTATCTTCCATAAGGGCATCTTCCCAGCCGCAGTCCTCGCAATAGAACACAGGAATACGATGTCCCCACCAAAGCTGACGAGAAATGCACCAGTCTTTGAGGTTATCCATCCACGTGAGATAGGTTTGCGTCCAGCGAGAGGGATGGAAGGTAATCTCACCATCCTTCACCACCTGGGTTGCACGCTCCTTGAGCTTATCAACCGCAACAAACCACTGCTCAGAAAGCCAGGGCTCAAGAGCTGTATCGCAGCGATAACAATGCATGACCGAATGGTCAAGCTCTTCTATCTTCTCGAGTAGACCATGTTCCTCAAACCATGCGACAACAGCTTCACGACATTCATCGCGGTTCATACCGGAAAACTCGCCATAGCCGGGAACCACAACAGCATGCTCATCGAATATATTGATTTGCTCAAGATTATGAGCCTGCCCCATGGCATAGTCGTTAGGATCATGGGCTGGTGTGACCTTCACAAAGCCCGTTCCGAAGCCTGCATCAACATGCCAATCGGAGAAAATAGGAATCTCACGATTAACAATAGGAAGCATGACCTTTGCGCCCACCAACGCAGCCTTTTCCGGATCGCTCGGGGAAACTGCCACGCCAGTATCGCCTAACATGGTCTCGGGACGAGTAGTAGCAACTGTTATGTATTCGATTCCATTTACTGGCTCAACAAGCGGATAGCGCAGATACCAGAGATGACCCTTCTCGTCTTTATATTCTGCTTCATCATCTGAAATAGCAGTGCAGCAGGAAGGACACCAATTAACAATGCGCTTACCCCGATAGATCAAGCCATCGTGATACCAGTCGCAAAAGACCTTACGCACGGCCCGGCTAAATTCGGGTGACATGGTGAATTTTTCATCTTCGAAATCGATTGAGCAACCCATACGCTTAATCTGCTCAACAATGATTCCACCGTATTCTTTACGCCAATCCCAACAGGCATCAAGAAAACGCTCGCGTCCGATTTCTAACCGCGAGATGCCCTGTTCTTTTAGCTGCTTATCAACCTTGGTTTGCGTAGCAATACCAGCATGGTCGGTTCCTAGAATCCAACGAGTAGAACGACCGCGCATACGGTTATATCGAATAAAGGTATCCTGAATGGTGTCATCCATTGCATGACCCATGTGGAGCACACCAGTTACGTTTGGAGGTGGAATAACGACGGTGCAATCTTCTGAGCCAGCACTCCGGCGATAGCACCCCGCATCCATCCATTTTTGTACAAGTTCAGGTTCTGAAGTCTTAGGATCGTAAGTCTTGGGTATCTCTTTCACGAAAGTCCAACCTTCCAATGACTTTTGCGGACTTGCTTAGAACAAGCTGCCGGCATTGTATCTCACGAGCATAGCACGCCGGTTGCATCTACGACTCTCTATGGCAGAATCGTGAAACTGCATTTTACAGCGCGACGAGCAACAGGAGGAAAGCATGTTTACAGCACTTGCGTCGCTGCTCATACTTTTTGTACTGATCCGTCTCGCTATAAGTGCATGGCGATACTTTACCGCATGGCTTGGCCGTGGAAAACTCTTGCGGTGGGCAACAGATGAAATAGAAGAGCAATACGCCCTTGGCATTCGCACCTACATTTCAAATATGGAAGCGTGGCGTGCAGAAGCCGACCATTTTTGGCAGCGCTCCAAACGACCGCGTCTCACGCGAGATCAGCGTGATGCTATCCATGATGCCATTTCGCAGGCTCGTTCACGCTACCTCGATCTTCTCAAGCTTTCTTGGTACCAGATCGTCATTATTTTTCTTATTGCCAGTGTTATTGGATTGGTTATTGAACAGATTTGGATGCTTATAACTGCCGGCTTACTTGAATCACGTCCAGGACTTGTATGGGGGCCGTTCTCCCCTCTCTATGGTCTAGGAGCGGTACTCCTCACTGTTATTTGTTGGGAGTTACGCAAACATCACGTAGGGGACATGACCATCTTTTTAGTATCTGCAGTAGTTGGCGGACTGCTTGAACAATTTGCCGGCTGGACGATGGAAACGCTTTTTAACGCTCAATCATGGACCTACATATACCTACCCGACCACATCACTCAATGGGTTGCGTGGCGTTTTCTCTTTTTCTGGGGTCTTATTGGTCTTGTCTGGGCTCGGTATGTTATGCCTGAGCTGCTCTATCGCATTGGCATGCCAACCACAAATAGACAGGTCATATTTGTTGGGCTTTTAACTATCTATCTTGTCGTGGATATCTTTATGACCTTTGCTTGCTTTACACGAAAAACCGCTCGCGATGAAGGCATTCCTCCATCAACTCCCTTTGAAGAGTGGGTGGATGAAAACTTTACTGACAGTTTTATAGCTGGACGTTTTCAAAATCTTGCTGTAGGAGAAGAACAACAAGAGGCGCGTGGCTACAATGGGAAAAATTGATTCTCATACTGTTCAAGAAAATCGTTTTACACGACTTATTCCTCTTATGGGAGAAGATGAACTTAAACGGCTTACACAAGCACGCGTTATGGTGCTTGGCCTCGGTGGCGTTGGATCAAGTTGCTGTGAAGCACTCGCACGGGGTGGTGTAGGCAAACTCACGCTGGTCGATGGCGACGTTGTGGCGCCTTCAAACCTCAATCGCCAGGTCATTGCCTATGAGTCCACACTGGGACAACCCAAAACAAAAGTTGCTTCACATATGGTGCATGCAATCAATCCCGCCTGCAACGTAACAGTTCTTCAGGCTTTTCTTGAACGCAGCAGCCTTGAAGATCAACTGAATGCATTACCACGTCCCGACTATGTTATCGATGCCATTGACACCGTTTCCCAGAAGCTCGCCATTGCACAATGGGCACAATCTCACAACATCCCTTTATTGGCAAGCATGGGAGGAGCAGGCAAGCTTTACCCGCAGCTTCTACGATTTTCTGACATCTCAGAAACGTATGGAGATGCGCTCGCACGAGTCATACGCAAAGAATGTCGCAAGCGCCACATTACTAAACTTGAAGTTCTTTGGTCACCTGAAGCGGCACACGCCTCACACACAACCAATGAGCAAGGTCAAGCAATACTTGCCACCTCATCATATTTGCCACCCATAATGGGTCTTATGCTTGCAGGAAGAGTACTTTGTGAGCTCTCTGGTTTGGGATGGGAATTGAACCAATGAAAACACCAGATTTTAAAGATTCCTATCCCCTTCTTGATGCCCACTGCCATCTAGATCTCATGCCTAATGGCGAAGAAGTCGCCCGCAGCTGCGCGGATCTTAATACATCTTTTCTCGCAACCACAGTTACTCCTCAAGGCTACCAGCAAGCGTGTGAACGATTTTCTTCATACCAAAATGTACGCGTGGCGCTTGGTGCGCATCCCTGGTGGATCGCAGATGGACGCCTTTCCCCTCAAGACATTCGTCTCTTTTGTGAGCTTGCTGAGCATGAGCGTTACTTAGGAGAGGTCGGCATAGATTTGTCGCCTCATCATGTAGACCCGCTCTCTCAAGAGATTCAGACCGAAACTTTCGGAATCATTGCCCAAGCTGCAGCGCGTCTTACGCAACAGACAGGTCTCGTGCGTATATTGTCCATTCATTCTGTGCGTTCAAGTGAGATTATTCTTGATATTTTGGAGAGAACTGACTGTGTGGTTTCTGGTCCCTCATCGGGCAACGGTACCCGTGATGCCGGACTTTGTCGTTGCATTTTTCATTGGTTCACGGGAAGTTGTGAGGAGCTCTGGCGGGCTATTCGTTCGGGATGCCGTTTTTCCATAAATGAGCGCATGCTCGCAACCAAACGTGGACGGGAATATTGTCGTCTCATACCGGATGATCGGCTTCTTTTAGAAACGGATCTGCCCGAAACATATGAAGCACCAACTGATCCCACAGCTCTTATCACCTCGCTTTACCGCACGCTCGAAGGTCTTGCGAAGATACGAAATTGCCCCGCTGATGAGCTGGCTTGTCGTATAGATAACAACACGCAAAGTCTCTTTGTGTAATAAGAATATGTGCAGTCTATTTCTACAAAACGAAAAGGCTTGCACCGTATGAGCTAAAGACTATGCTTGTGTGAACCTTGACCGGTAAAGGCATTCCTACAACATGAGTTGAGGAAGGATTGGTATGACTAACATGGAAGAAACCCCTCTTTACCAGCGAGAGGGCGACTATATCCCTCGCGTAGCCGCTGTGCATGATCTCTGCGGATACGGCAAATGCTCTCTTGGTATCGCAATTCCGGTGCTCTCTGCAGCCGGCATTGACGTGTGCCCCGTGCCTACATCTCTCTTTTCTGCTCACACAAAGTTTCCCACGTTCTACATGCACGACACGACTTCAATGCTGACTGACTACCTCAATGCATGGCGTGAGGAGGGTATCAATCTCGACGGTATCTACTCTGGCTTCCTGGGTTCCGCCGAGCAGGTTGGAGCAATTCTTCGCCTCTATGAAGAGTATCCAAAAGCCCTGCGTATAGTTGATCCTGTCATGGGCGACGGTGGATCAAAATATCCTACCTACACCGATGAGATGTGCGAAGCCACACGAGGATTAGTCGACGGTGCCGATGTTTTGCTTCCAAACCTCACCGAGGCTTCCATTCTTACGGGCATTCCCTATGAAGGACAAGATGTCGACATGGCATTTGTCAGCCGTATGTGTGACGCACTGCTCTCCATGGGTGCTAAAGCTGTCGTACTCAAGGGCGTTGTGCATGAGGGAGAACCGATCATTCGCAACTACGTGGCTTATGCCAACAATGCAGATAAACCCCTCGAAATTGCTGGTGAACTCCTCCCCTACATGCTCCATGGCACCGGCGATCTGTTTGCAAGCGGCGTAGTTGCAGCATTGTATACAGGACGCACACTCTGTGAATCAGTGGATTTTGCAAGCCGTCTTGTACGCGATGCCATGCGTGTTACCCCTGCTCAGCCCGACTTTGAAACACGCGGCGTGAGCTTTGAGCCTGTGTTGGGCGACGTAACCGCTCTTCTTGCATCCTAAACTACTTATCAAATCTCAGATATACCATAAGCGCCTGCCACACAAGTGACAGTCGCTTTTCTTACCAATGCTATCTACGCAACGTTTATCGTCTGTGCGCTGCATGACGAGGCTTTGACCCAATAATTCGTTGGGGCTCCTCTTCGCCATCTACAGCCGCAGGAGTAACTATCACGCGCGTAACAGCGTCATCGCTCGGCAGATCAAACATCGTATCCTGAAGCGTTGCTTCGCAAATAGCACGCAAACCACGCGCACCAGTTCCGCGCTTCAAAGCCAGGCGTGCAATTTCTACCAGTGCGTCTGGCTCGAATTCGAGATCAACATCTTCAAGTTCAAACATACGACGATACTGCTTCACAATAGCGTTCTTTGGCTGTGTAAGAATCTGAACGAGGTCATCTTCTCTCAGCTCACGCGTAGAGCAAATAACTGGAATACGGCCGACAAATTCGGGAATCATGCCAAACTTGTGCAGATCCATCGGCGTAACCGCAGCCATCAGCTCATCGGTAGAATCCTCAACGCGCTCTGCGAGCTCTGCGTTAAAGCCTACCCCCTTCTTACCAATACGCTCTGCAATAATCTTGTCCAGTCCGACAAAAGCGCCGCCGCAGATGAACAAGATATTCGTTGTATTGATATGGATAAGCTCCTGTTGCGGATGTTTACGACCACCCTGAGGTGGAACGCTTGCCTCAGTTCCTTCCAGAATCTTGAGAAGTGCTTGCTGTACACCTTCGCCAGATACATCACGAGTGATCGAAAGATTCTCCGCCTTGCGCGCAATCTTATCGATCTCGTCGATATAAACAATTCCTACCTCAGCACGGCGCACATCACCATCAGCAGCGGTAATAAGCTTAAGCAGGATATTCTCAACATCCTCGCCTACATAACCAGCCTCGGTAAGCGTTGTAGCATCAGCAATCGCAAAAGGAACTTCCAGGAAGCGAGCGAGTGTCTGTGCAAGCAATGTCTTACCCGTGCCCGTAGGACCTAAGAGCAAAATATTGCTTTTAGCAAGCTCCACCTCTTCATCTTCAGAATCGGATGAAGTCTCGTCAGCACCAGCAAGCACACGACGATAGTGGTTATAAACCGCCACACTCATGGCGCGCTTTGCATCCTCTTGACCCATAACATATTGAGAAAGCTCGTCATATATCTCATGGGGCGTAGGAAGATATTTAATGGGTGGCTCTTGTTCTTGAGCAACCTCTTCGAGAGCTGCTTCAGGCTGCTCATCGAGCATGGGGCCAAAGATAATATCGTTGCATGCCCGCACACATTCATCACAGATAAAAACGCCATCAGGCCCTTGTACCAGCTTGCTTACCTGATCGCGACTTTTCCCGCAGAACGAGCATCGCACCTCATCGTCATGTCCGTTGGAGCCATAGTCGGCCATGTAGTCCTCCTACTCTATTCAGAGACGACGTCTTCGGTACGAGAGGTGATCACACGATCGACCAGACCGTAATCACGTGCTTCTAAGGCACGCATATAGTGATCGCGCTCGGTATCCGCATTGATCTGCTCAACGTTCTGTCCTGTGCAGTCGGCAAGAATCTCGTTCAGATGTTGGCGGATCCACTTGGTCTCATCGGCCACAATTTGGATATCGGTCTGCTGACCCTGTGCTCCACTAGAAGGCTGATGAATAAGAATCATGGAGTTCGGCAACGCAAGGCGCTTACCCTTTGCACCAGCAGCAAGCAGTACTGCCGCCATAGAAGCAGCCATACCAACACAAATGGTAGAAACATCCGGCTTAATAAAATTCATCGTATCGAGAATACCCAAGCCAGCATACACGTCACCACCGGGAGAGTCGATGTAAAGCGAGATGTCTTTATCAGGATCTTGACTCTCGAGATGTAAAAGCTGAGCAATTACCAGGTTAGCCGAATCGCGTGTAACTTCCTCGCCGAGAAAAACAATGCGATCGTTAAGCAGACGAGAATAAATGTCATAGCTACGCTCTCCACGTGGTGTTTGTTCAACCACGTACGGAATAAGCGGAATGTTTGTTGGGTTATGCATATAAGCTCCCTTGTTGTTTATACAGCGCCCGGGCTCCCGCATGACGGGGCCCGGGCCATCTATCCAGCAGTACTACTTCATAACAGAGAAGCTTGGCATAAAGGGTGTTGTTCCCCCTTCTTTATTCGCCGGACTCCTCCGTAGATTCAGAAGCCTCTTCGCGCTCAGCACGACGACGAGCAACCTCATCAACCTCGGTTACAGCGGCATTGTCAACAAGCCAGTTCAGTGCCTTGGTGCGCTTTACCGACTCACGGACGGCAGGAAGACGACCAGCATCACGCCACTGCTTCATCAAATCCTCTGGATTCTCTGCACCGGACTTCTCGAACTCAGCCTTAACGTCATCCTCGGTTGCCTCAAAGCCCAGGTGCTCGGCAAGAGCATCGAGTGCCAGAGACTGACGGGCACGCTCAGCGGACTGCTCGCGGAGATCGTTAATGAAGTCCTGCGGCTGAATGCCACGCATCTGCAGGAAGGTATCAAGGGTCAGGCCCTGAGCCTGCAGCTGGGACAGGAAGTTCTGAGCAGTCTCATTAAAGACCTGCTCAACATAGTTCTCGGGAACCTCTTCAAGCGTGAGGTGCTCAGCAAGAGCAGTTACCAGACGATCTTCCTTGAGACCTGGGAGCGAAGTGCGCTTATCGTTTTCAATCTCGTTCTTCATGGCCTCGCGAAGCTCATCAACCGTATCGTAGCCAAAGCTCTCTTTTGCTACCTCATCAGTAAGCTCGGGAGTAACAGCCTGCTTAATAGCATTCAGGGTTACCTTGACAGTAATGTTGGTGGCGTTGTCGCCTTCACCGGAGGTCCAGCTTACATCCTTGGTCTCACCCTTGGACATGCCCACGACAGCCTCTTCAAAGTCTTTAGGAAGGCCATGTCCATCAAGTGAAAGGAGACGATTCTTGCCGGCAAGGCCCTCGCCGCCCTCAATGCTCTCAACATCTACAGAGACAATATCTCCGGCAGCGGCAGGACGATCCTCTTCAATGTCTTCATAGGTGGTGCGATA
>URWR01000056.1 GCA_900551595.1 uncultured Coriobacteriaceae bacterium | reverse complement strand
GGGGGCAGTACAGGCAGGATGTTCCCAGAAGCCGCACGCAACTTCATGAAGAGCTGTCTGTAGAAGTTTAAGCGAAAGATGCTGGACTAAAGAATTCTCTCGCGCCCGATATACAAAGAAAAACTGTGCGGATAATTTGCCGACGCTGGCATGATAAGCATATGGCCTCAATTGATTCAAATGCCATTGAACGCCTGTGCTCTCTGCATTCTGTAAGAGAAATCGCTTTCGTAGGAGTAAACCAATCGTCACGTTTAGTCACCCCGTGTGCCTTGAATCATCTTGGCTATCTTCAGGTAACCGTCCGGATAATCTGCGGCATCGACTGGCCGCACCTCAACCCCGAGAGCCTCGAGGGCATGCATCCTGCCATGGAACGCAGAATCACTTGTTGCAGCCGGACTATTCACGTAGTAATACACGATCGAGTTCTCAAACTGAGACAGCTGATGGCAGGGAGAAAACAGGGCTGCCCTTTGCGCCAGCAGCCACCACAAGTCGATTTCCGAATAATCAAGCCCCAAGCCAACGATGGCAACGTCCGTGGTGAATAACAGTTCGGGCCAAGTTCCCGTTGACTCTATCTCACCCTTAATTATGCTGGAAAGAATCTCCTTGTTCTCATCGTTTGAGTCTGTGAAGAAGGTAGTGCGAATCTTCGTGATAAGAGAGATGTAATGTTCGTGACTCAAGCACAACGTGTTTTTCCATTTCCCAATACCATGAGCATGATAGAAGTCCACATCACGACTTCTTGAAACGGATTTTAAAATATTCTTCGATCCACCGGGGTTCGTAATAAGCTGCTCGCAGTCATACATTGATTCGAAAAGCGAATCGTAGTTTGTAGTTATGACATGCTGTTGTCCCAAGTTTTTGAACGCTTGATGCACCTCGCCAGCAGCAGAGTTATCCATGCCCGTGACAATATCAGACATCTTTTCACGAAGCCTTTTGTATGCGTCGTCTCGCCGACGACCCACCATCCCACCTTGCTTGGCGGCAATCTGTTCAAAGTCAATCGGAAACGGAATCCGATCTTCCTCACTTGCGGTTGATCCAAGTTCTTTCATGAGCTCACGCCAACTGAGGCTGTTCTCAAGTGTCCGATTGAGTCCGTTTCCCAATAGCAAAGTTTTATTATTCATAGGCAATCACACCAACGGACTGCGCTTGAAATCCCAGGAGGTTTCTTGGGAGTCATAATCTCTTCTTGCGTTAATGACGCATTGATGAACTAATTGAGATATTTTCAAAGGTGAAGACACAATGTATGGCAGCCTTGACACAACGCCTGCATTACAGTTCAAAGTTGGGTTCATAGCGTTAATCAGCGCCTGGCTCGTTGAAGAATTGAGAAAACCTGCGACTGCAATCAAATCTTCTTCCTTCCCAAATGCACAACTGCCAGCGTGCTCGAATAGACAATTTGATCCATTCAACCGAAACGAATTATGATCGGCCGTAATATCGGACCAACTGATTGAAGAATGAAACTGCTCTTTTAGACTTACCGGACGATAGCCTGGAAGCTCTCGCATTTCGTTTTGCGCACTGCGTGAAAAGTTCATTACTGATTCACGATTGCCATACCATTTCCGGAATCGTCCGCCTTTGTTGCAGGGATACCAAGCCTTTTCTTTTGCAACTCGCGAGACAGACGTACATTGAGAATCAATAAAACAGATGGATAATTCCCACCACGACAGTATATAGCGCTGATTATTTCCAGTGGTAATGCCAGCTTGAAGACTAACAATCGAATCAAGCCTTGGAAATTTTAAGAAAGAAGAAACTGCCGATGGTGATAGCCAATACGCAATAGGGGAACCGGGGATGTCATGAAATGTGACAGCATCTGCTCGGTAGAACCATCCGCAGTCGGGGTTTTGGATGGCTTCGAGCAGCTTTTCGCGCTTGGGCTCACTGCCAACGATATCAACCAGCCGCACGTAGACGCCTTTAGACGCTGACTTGCCGTTGTAGAACACATCGGCAGTGACAGAAACAACTTCGCCCCCGATGGCGTCAAATGCACGAGTCCCAAGGTGAGCCATGGTAAGGATGGTCTTCTCATCGATGATGCGAGTACGCATCTTCTCGAAGCTGCCGAGAAACATCCACGACTGCATTGTGACCATGGCGCTATAGCCCCGCTCATAAGCAAGATCATAGCTGCGCTCGATGAACGCTGTGCACAGGTCCCTGCAGCTATCGGGATAGTGTTTCTTTATCCATTTACTCATAAACGAATTGAAGCTGCTACTGCCCATATAGGGAGGATTAGCAACCACTACATCAAAGTGACGTGTTAGTGCTCGACATACCTTAAGTGCTTGCTCAACTAATTTGTTTGTATGAGAGGAGAACAAGTCCTCCCCCATTGCGTCTGTGAGGTCTTCTTCAAGTGCAGCAATATCACTGTCACTCGGCTGGAAGAGACTGCCTATTTCTCCTAAATGTGCAAGTGTGTCCAAAAGCTCAGGCTTCTC
Source organism: uncultured Coriobacteriaceae bacterium (assembly GCA_900551595.1). Taxonomy (GTDB): domain Bacteria; phylum Actinomycetota; class Coriobacteriia; order Coriobacteriales; family Atopobiaceae; genus Coprovicinus; species Coprovicinus avistercoris. The sequence goes on along the minus strand of URWR01000056.1, from coordinate 6,485 downwards.
GCGCAGCGGGCTTGTAAGCAGCAAACTATCGGCGTCAATTTCGATACTTTCCAACACCGTAATATCTGCTGTAACACCTCGACTGAAGAACCGACGGTCATGTTTACGAGCGCACATAGCAAGCACAAGCGTTTCAATCTGCGCTGCACGTGGATCAATCTCCATACCAGAAAGATTTTTCGTCAGGATAAGCTCAGGAATGTCACGTCTGCGATATCCTTGCTCCTCATAGATAGCCATGAGCATCTTGAACGCATAAACCAGAATATGGCCCGATCCGCATGCTAGGTCGCAAAAGGTAATATCCTCTGGACTAGTCACACGGATAAAATCCTCATGCTCAGCATCCGGCTTTATGTAGTACTCCATGAGACGATCACGCGGATCCTCGGCGTGAGCATACTCACAGAGCCGACTCTCTGGATGATTAAGCATCCACAAGCGTCCGAGCGAGTTGTCCACCATGTAACGCACGATCCAATCAGGAGTAAAAAGTTGTGTAGCTGGTGCAATATCTTCAGGAGTGGCCTTGCGTTTGCTCTTGAAGAACTCGTCCTTACGCTCAGCGTTGTAAAACTGGTACAACCACCCCAGCGCCTCAACGTCATACCATACGTTCTCTGGAATATCTTGCACCAGGTGAGCAACAACACTTCCCTCTTTAAGAAGGTTGTCGGGCAACATAAGCACATCGGCATCATCCATATGTCCAAAAACCGTTGGCATTGCCTCGGCAAGTTCATTGCACTGAGCAAGAACAATTAACCGGAACAGCTCGTTGTCCTTATCACCCTGCTCAATAAAAGTAAGCACCTGTTCCTTAACAAGACCTTCTAAGTCAAGCGTGAGTACATCATGCACTGCTTGCGACTCAAATGATCCCGTATCACTCGAAAGGATGCGTGTATGACTTGGCAGATAGTCATGCACTTCCATATATCGGATGGCTATCAGTCGGTTAAACCAGGTATAGGCCATTTCTTCAATGAAGACACTATAGCCACGCTGTTCAATGCGACGAACAAGCTCAGCGCGTTGCCGCTGCTCAAGATTCGAGAGAACCCGCCCATTTACCACCGTAGCATCTGCTGGCTGGTGGTTATCTGCATCCGGTTTGATCGCAAGGTTATATGCTCGTTGGTCAACACCTTTTATGAGCTCAGTGCGAGCCCATGGTGCAAACCTCTCTAAACAAGTGGTATCCATGTCTGCCTCACCTAGCTCACAAAAATGCCATCGTCATTATTTTTGGTGAGTTCCGAGTTCAAGCGCGTACGAAGGTCTTCTACATAGGCCTGTATATCATCAGGTGTATAGAGCGTACGAGGACGGCATAGGTTAGAAAGCTTTATGCGTTTGGGCTCAGGCGTGGGACGCAACGGCTCTTTGATGGGTTGCTCGTGTACGACATGATCTGTAACAGTTACTGATGTTGTTGCTGGTTTAGGCTTTTCACGTGCAGCCTTACGCCGTTCTATTTCACGGTATGCCTCATCGCGGTAGGTAGCAATATTTAGCGGAATAGTATCAAGCTCAGTAAGGCTCTTCGCTCCGTGCGCCAGATTTTTAAGTGCTAAACGACGATCGCCTGCAGAGGAAAGCGTTACACCTTCTTCTTGTGCAGCACTCTCTATCTCGTCAAACGTCTTAGACAGCTGGTCAAGTATGTCATTTCGTTTTTGAGCAAGTAATGTATTACGCTCTTGTTCAACCATATTTACGCATGCGGGAATGTCTTTAAGCTGCTTGTAGGGATCGTCCTTGGCAAGCACTTCCGAAATAGTAGCAAGCGCTTGCTCAACTTCACTATTGCCTGCAAAATACGTACGCTCACTCGCATTGATGCTCGAAATCAGCTCGTCTGCACGATCAAACCACTCGCGTTGTCCACCATTGAAGAATTGTCGAACAGGTCCAATGTCATCTGAAAAGTCATACAGATCGTCTTCGTTATCACGAATAGTTTTGATAAACGCCGCCGGATCATTTGCTTGTGCAACTATGGTCTTACAAAGCTTAATGCCTTGCTCAACTATAAGTCTGCCTGGGTACGGGCGACGATTAATATAGGTAGAGCGATTAAACTCGCGGTCGAGAAGATCTTGAAGCTCCTTTTGAAGCTGCTCAAACGCTGCTTTTGCACTACGAGTAAGGCCGTCCTCATCAAGCGGGAAGCTTTCTTGTGGAAAGATCTCTTTCAAGATTCGTTGCGCCTGAGCGCGCTGTGCTTCAGACACAATCACGCGTTGCTCAACTTTTACATTTGCAACCTTATTCCGCTGGCGCAAAAGATCAGCTAAAGCACTGTTGGTAGGAGCAATGAGTTGTCCCTGGTAGCGAATTTGGGCACGCTGAGAAGCGATAAGTGCAGCAACTACGGCAGCAATATCAATCTCACGCCATCCATATGGTATGGCGTTATAGCGATGTTGGAGTTCCTGCATTGAGATTTCAAGATGCCGCTGATGCTGAACTTCCAAATATTGCGACACATCTTCAAGAGCTCTCTTATTGGCTTCAAGCCCATCAAAACTCTGTGCTGCTCCGCGCGCAATTGCAAGTACCTCAGCATCGTCGCGAACGTTGTGATCGATATAGTTGAGTTTGGTATAGACATTCTCAACGAGTGTCTCGAGGGCCTCAGTAAGTCGAGCAGCTGCTCCCGAGCTGCGCGGCATAAAGGTGGTTCCTGCCACATAAAAATCTGCATCCTGAATTGCTCGTTTTAGGAGTTCTGCTGCCTCCACTTCAAGCTGACGTTGTTCTTTACGACGGTTGTCAAGAATTAGACGCGTTGTAGCTGAAAGCACCTGCACGTTTTGCGTCATAATGTAGCGCTCAATGCGCGACGCTTCTTCAAGAGCATCGTAATATGCGGTGTCTTTGAGTACACAGATTGCCTCGCCATTGGCAGAGCGCAAAATAAGTCGCTGTGCTCCCCCTTCAGCCTCAACATCGGAGAGCGCTGTCATAAGACGCAGCTTTAATCCATTTTGAGCATTCCCGTAGACTGCTTCGTCAACATACCTATCTATAGGGAAATCATTTGCGCAATCCCCTTTGCCCACACGCAACTTTTTGTTGGGGAATATCTCGTCAAACACCACCGCGCCAATTTTGCGTGTAATCTGCGCGGTATCAACGGGCGTATCGTGAATTGCACGAGCAATATCTTGCTCTTCATCGGTAAGGAAGGTATACACATCTCCACTGCGAGATACATAATTCTCGCGAACCAAGCGGTCGAGTGACCCCTTTACCTGCTCGCGCATCGCTACCTTGTCAACATCAATGCTATCGGTCATAAGGATGGCAATGTTATTGATATTGGATTTAATGTCGTCGATATAACGAATAAGGAACAGAAGCTTCAACACGCTCACATCAAACGGTTCAAGCCCTTGAGCCTTATCTGCGGCATCCTGACAACGATCGATCACACGGCGAATGCCGCCATCAAGAAAGTTTTGTACCGTATCGTAAAAGAGTGAGAAGGGCACCAGAGTACCCACACCGTTTTCCTCAACATCCTGTGCAGCTTCTTGGAAGCCAGAGAGCATGGAGCGTTCGCCCGAAGCAAGATGCTTTCCCGAACTACCATGTTTACGTATCTCGGTAAACACGTTTTGCATCACTTTGAACTGATAGCTCACAAAAGGATACGAATCTACAAAATCGTTGCTGCTCTCATAGCCAATAAGATCGTTCTTGGAATCCTCAAAGGTGAAGAGGTTTCTCAGCACTGCCTGTTGCTGCTCATACTCCAGCGCAAGAGTTTCATGTGCTGTTTCGGTCTTTTCAAGCACACGACGTTTAATAACTTCATCAACGCTAGAGCTGGAAAGTGAAAGTCTCGTATTAAAGCGACCCTGAATTTTAGAGAAGTCGTTACCAACTACCTTCGTAACCTCGTCAATTGCCTCTTGACTCGTCACAATAACCCAAACGCGTCCAGCGCATTTGGTGCCCAATTCCTCCACCAAGGTCTGAAGATTAAGCATAAGATTCACGTCAGAACCAATATACTGACCAACTTCATCCACACAGAAGAGCAAGCGGAATTTACCGCCCTCCTCTGCAGCACGACGCTCAACATAGTCGCGAATTTCATCGGTGAGTGTATCGATAGAAATCTCGGTGGTTGTTTCGCCCTCGGCCCAGCGGGTTGCCTCATCTCGGCTCATAACGCCAGATTCAGAAAGCGCCTCAATAAGGTCATCAGAATTGAATTTATAAGTTACGCGCTCATCAAGCCAGCTGCCACCATTTATACGCTCGAAAGCCGCACGAAATTCGTCGCGTTTATTCTGAGCATCTATAAATTGTTCTAGGCGAACAAGATGAATATCTTCGCCGTAGTATCCTAAATGCTCATAAAACACGCGAGCAAATACCTTAAGAATGGCTGTTTTGTCTTTCTCAGATGGACCTTTGTTGTCGATATTGAACAGAATTGATTCGGTAGGTACATCTACACAACGGCGAACTTGAGCATCCATAAGAGGATCCCCAAACTTACTCTTTCCCGTAACAGGATCAATAAAGTAGTCGATAGCAGGCTTACCATCTACCATTTTGTTAGAAAGCAAATACGAAAGCATTTTGAGAAAGTGGGATTTACCGGATCCAAAGAAGCCAGAAATCCATACGCCAATTTTGTCTGTTGGACGGTCGAGCGCAGCCTCATAGGCACCGAAAAAATCACCAAAACGACGGCGAAGCTCACGAGTTACAACGTACTCTTCAAGTTCCTGCCGGGTAGCTGCGTCATCTTCCTGGGCAACTTTAACAACGCCATTAATATCGCGATTAATGTCTTTAGCAAACAAGTCTTTAATAATCATCAAAGTAACTTTCTCCGTCCGACACCGGACGGTGTCGAAGGATTAGATCAAAGAAAATGCGCGGTAGTAATTAGATGCCTGATCATGGCGGCCAAAGAGCGCAAGTTCGCGGCCGTTGTAAGTACCCGGATAGAACAGCACTACCGGTATGTCATCAAATACATGCTGGCCATTCTCAAGAATTTGATGTGCGCGCACGAAGGGGTACGCCTGGCCTACACCAGTTATAAAAAGAACATCTCGACCATGCTCGTGTGGCTGCCAATTCATGCTAGCCACCAGCGCCTCGGGGGTCACAATAGGCTGCAAGCTCTTTTGCAGTGCCTTACTGCCACGTTTGTGCTCAAGCGCATCTATTTTGTCGAGAATGCGCTTTTGTCGACATACCTCCAGAACAGCTTCCCAGAGATTGCGCTCATGAATGCAACAAGGAAGCTTGCCAGTAACGCTTGCATGCATCAGATTGGCAACGGCTGCCCGTACCTGCCATTCATAGTGGGGGTCGTAGGCAAATACATGAATACCAACCTCATTGCCTAGCCCTTTGTTCTCAAGGAACTCTTGAGACGAGATACGCTTCGCTATACCATCAAGCCGCTCTTGCAACGTAAGCCCTGATCCGGCTCCCATCTTCGTAGAAGAGCTGTTAGTGAAGCCCACATGTGTTTGAGAAGTGTTAGATACCTTCCCATGCAAAGTTGAAGATGTACGGGGCATGATAGTTACACCTCCCCGCATACGCCAAAGGCAGCGAGAGCCGCCTTATCACCATTGCTGCAAATTGCTTGTTTGAGCGTGCCGTCAAGATAAGGCACGATAAGCTGCTCAGAACGCACGCTAGATTTCATGCCGGTATCAACCAGCATGCGGTTTAATACCTGTCGGATTTTGTTACAGGTTGCATCACTCCAAGAGGCTAGTGTGGCATCTTGAGAGGCAAGTCCATGTATGAAAGTTGTTATTTCACGGTTTGATAAAAAGAGGTCATTGCGACGAAATTTGCCGCCTATGACATAGACCATAAATTCCCAAACAAGGCGGTTGTCGCACATGATGGCATAAAGCGCCGTCTGAGCTGCTTGTTCAGTGGTGCCATGGGCTATAAGGTCTATGAGCTGCTCACGTACAGTTTTATCCTGGGAAAGCCTTTCGAGCCTACGACAACAGACTTTAGAAAGAGACCGCTGGCTACGTTCGGTTGGGTATTGAAATAAATTGTTCTCACAGATTTGCTGTTGAACAGCAGCACCCTGGAGATGCTCATCCGCATATAAACGAGCGGTAAGACGCATCTCATTCAGAAGAAAGCTCTCACGCGTAAGCGCGCCATTATAATGCGTAACGGTTGGCATTTACGCCACCGCCCAAACGCTGGCGCATAGTGAGCCCTTATCAACTGTTACAGAGAAGAGACGTCCTAGAAGCGCCCCCCCCCGCAAGTCATTATTGTTTCAAGCATTCTTCCCCCGAAACACATTCTTGCAGGTACTTTTTTGGATTATAGCCTACCGTTCGGACACATTTTATATGTCTGTTCTTCTTAAAGGCTCACTGTAGTACAGACAAAACATTCTCATGCATGTCGAACAAATCTTGATCAGGCATCGGCTCTCACAAAAAAAGGGCAGGTCTGAAAAGTTT
>URWR01000055.1 GCA_900551595.1 uncultured Coriobacteriaceae bacterium | reverse complement strand
TTTGATCATAATGTCTCTCGCCCTCATTTCTCACTTCAAGCACATTACCTGCACTGTTTACGAGTTAGCCTAGCAATCAACGGTACTGTACCAAAGCGTTTATAAATATACGAGTACAATACTTTTCTATACCACATAAAGGATGGTTATAAGCGGTAGACGGTTATGCACCTCTACAAAAGAGCCGGACGAGAATCCAATAATTCCCGTCCGGCGTACGTAAACTATTCGTAAAACTATTAGCTATTAGAAATTCGCACCGTTCCAACCGAAATCAGGCGTACTTCCGTAACGAATATACACTCGTGCAGGATCTATGCCCAATACACGCTTAAGCTCGTCACAAATTGATGCGGTAAGCGCCTCCCAAGCTTCACGAGCAACAGGTTCTGTTGCATAAACATCTACCGTTACAAACGCAGCTGGAGCATCATCGGTTCCGCCATGGTAGATAGCAACTTCATCCTCAAATAGACACATAAGCCATTTCTCAGTCTTCCCAGGAACTGCTTCAATAGCCTTCCCAAATGCAGACTTGAGCTCTTCTTGTTGTTCTGAAGAGATGGGAGTAGAGGTATAGGTATGAATTACAGGCATAGCAACTTCCTTTCCAGATACTCCTAGCAGGTTTACAGCCTTTTCTTAAAAGAGCATTAGAACCTGAGAGAGAGGCAGGTAATACTGCCATCAATCTTACGGAACTCACTCATTTCTACTTCTATGACCTTATAACCCCATGCATCGAGTTGTGCTCGAACGGCAGGATACCCGGCAGCCATAATTACGTAGTCGTTAATACGCACACAGTCTGCTCCATATGCCTCTTCATCAGGAACCTCAAACACATTAAAGCGGCCATCACGGTACTGCGGACACGTCTTGAATTCGCCGCTTACAAGAAGATTGCCATCTTCTACATATGTGCCACCCGTCTTCAAATGCAAGATATGCTCAACCGGAACTTGTTCGGTGGTATAGCCCCATTCAGAAAGTGCCTCAGTGAATTGACGAAAGCCCTCATCATTCGTACGGCTCGAACGTCCAACGAAATAATGATCGTCAACCATCATTACGTCTCCACCTTCAAGCGTACCTGGATCTGTAATGAAGCGAATTTGATCCTCTGAGAAAAACTCACGAAGTGTAGGGAGCATCAGCTCTGCCTCATTGCGACGTGAATCTGTTGCAGGACGATCTACAACAACGCCACGAGGGGTTATAACCGCTGTATCCTCTACAAACACGCTGTCGGGATACTCTTCTAAAGCAGGCAAAACAGTTACTTCCACACCTGCAGTTTTGAGCGCCTCAATATAGGCATCGTGCTGTTTGCAAGCAAGTTCAAAATCGGGCTTCCCAAGCTCAGGCGAGCCGGTAATTCCGTCAATAACAGAATGAGATGGACGACGCACAATTGCATGTGTAAAGTTGCTAGCCATAAAGCCTCCTCAAAAAACAGACTGGTACGGAAGCCTCTTGCATTCATCGACTCCCACAAAGCTCTTATATTTTAGCGTCTGGAAGACACCGCTCGCCTTTCTCTAACAAGCTGTTGACAGTTGCCATGAATAAAAGCAACTAGCATAAGTGCGGTTCTTCAGACTGCAAAATATATGGTAAAAGCCATGATCCAATTGACTATACACACGCTATAGGGAGGCATATATGCAATACCAAATTATGGGCGGCTCATTTCCTCTAGTTTCTTGCCAGCTTACCGACGGAGAACAGATGATTACTGAACGCGGCTCAATGGTATGGATGACTCCCAACATGGAAATGACCACCCGTGGAGGCGGCGTGGGCAAAATGTTTTCAAAAGCCCTTTCAGGCGAAAGCATATTCCAAAACATATACACATCTCATGGCCAAGGTATGATTACCTTCGGATCCAGCTTCCCCGGAAAAATTGTTCCGATTCAAATTACACCTGGTAAAGGTTGGGTTTTGCAGAAGCGAGCATTTTTGGCTTCTGAGATAGGTGTAGAGCTGAGTATTCACTTCAATAAGCGAGTTGCCGCAGGATTTTTTGGCGGAGAAGGCTTCATCATGCAGCGCTTAAGTGGCCAAGGTCTGGCTTTTGCAGAAATTGACGGTGACCTAATTGAATATCAGCTGCAGGCCGGACAGCAGATGGTAGTCGATACTGGCAATGTTGCAGGCTTTGAAGAAACTGTCACTATTGAAGCAAAAACGGTTCATGGAGCTAAGAATGTAGTATTTGGCGGAGAGGGTCTATTTCATACCATTCTCACGGGACCCGGAAGAATTTGGCTCCAAACGATGCCCTTATCCAGCATCGCAGCCGCTCTCGCTCCAGCCGGAAGCGCATAAATATTTCATCGAGGGTACGTTCAGATTAAATTTCACGCCCTTAGTACATCTGTCGCCCATTTATATGCCAAATCAAGGTATAGTCGCCAACGTAAGTGGGATGCTTTTGCTCATTCAGAGCAGACCTCATAGGTCTAAGCTCCTTTCGTTATGTGCCGTTTGCCAAATGCGGCAATTGTTCAAGGAGGACACATGGGCACCATTTCCAGGCGTGGTTTTATTGAAGCAACAGGTGCAGGACTGCTTTCGTTGGGCGCTCTTGGAATTGTAGGTTGCTCCAGTTCAGAATCGTCTGGCGGCGGAGAGTGGGGCGAGGGTTCTACCATTCGTGTAGGCTCTGACTGCGCCTATGCACCACACAGCTGGGTGCAATCTGATGACTCCAATGGGGCTCTTCCTCTCCAGGATGGCTCAGGCTATGTCGGCGGCTATGACACCAAGGTCGCTAAAATGATCGGTGATGAATACGGCTGGGATGTTGTATTCGTACGTACTGACTGGGACGGTCTTATCAACGCTTTGAATGCAGGTACCTTCGACTGCATTATCGATGGTATGGGTGTTACTGAAGAGCGCAAGCAGGCTGTAGACTTTTCCAACTACTACTGGTCAAGCGACCAAGGCATTTTGTTGCTTTCCAGCTCTCCCTATGCCAATGGCACCACGCTTGAAGACTTCGCTGGCGCTAAGGTAGCTGCTCAGATTGGTTCAATCTGGGAACCCATGGTCGATCAGATTCCTGGCGTTGATAAGCAAGACTCCATGGTTGACGTCAATACCATTCTCGCAGCTCTTCAGTCTGGCACCATCGATGCCACCATTATGGGTGAAACTGAGGCCATGAGCTGCATGATGTCTAACCCCGATCTCAAGTACATTCGCTTCCCTGAAGGCGAAGGCTTTGAGGTTGATCTGTCCGAGTGCTCTGCTGGTATTGCTGTTAAGAAGGGCAACACCGTCCTTCTCGACAAGATCAATGCTGTTGTTGACAAGATCACACGCGAAGATCAGGAAACCATGATGCAGGAAGCCTTTGACGAGCAGCCGCTTTCTGTTACCGAGGGCACCGAGTAATTACCTTAGCTAGATGTAGTCAACCGGCCGGGAGGCGTATGTGAAGGCCCTCCCGGCCGCATTTGAGAGGGATCGCATGGAATATCCGACAACCTTTGGCGGCTGGGTAGCCTTCCTCTTAGAGATGTATGGCCCCCAGTTTGTTCAGGGAACTATCACCACACTTGAACTCGCCCTTATTGGCACCATTCTAGGTTGTCTACTGGGCTTTATTGTTGGCATTATCCAGAGCCTCCACGTAGACCGCCATGCATCCATTGTTTCTCGCGTAGTTACAAAAATACTTAAAGCTGTCGTGGCGGTGTACGTTGAGGTTTTCCGCGGCACACCTATGATGGTTCAGGCCATGGTTATCTACTATGGCTCGGCTCAAATGTTCGGTCTGTACTTCAATACCTTTGCCGCCGGCATCTTGGTGTTGAGCATTAATACAGGCGCTTATATGGCAGAGTCTGTTCGTGGTGCCATTACCGGTATCGATCCTGGTCAGCTTGAAGGTGCCTATGCTATCGGATTCACTCATCTGCAGGCTATGGTGCGCGTTATCATTCCTCAGGCCTTCCGCAACCTCATTCCTCAGATTGGAAATACCTTTATTTCCGCTATTAAGGATACGTCAGTGCTGAACGTTATTTCCGTTACCGAGCTTTACTTCATTGGTCGCGGTATCACCGGCACCTACTACCGATTCTTCGAGACGTTCTTCATCATTTCGATGATCTATCTGTTCCTCACGTTTGTCACATCGCGTCTGCTCAAACTACTCGAGCGTAAGCTTGACGGTTCTAAGAGCTACGACCTCGTTGTCGATGACGCCGATGCCGCTCAGGAGGTGGCCTAATCATGAGTGAGAACGCATCCTCCGGTGGCGCAATTCTTCGCGTCGAACACCTTGGAAAATCTTTTGGCTCACATGAAGTCCTGAGGGATATTGATTTCTCGGTCTACAAAGGTGAAGTTATCAGCATTATTGGCGCGTCCGGCTCCGGCAAATCAACGCTTTTACGCTGCATCAATCTGCTAGAAGAGCCAAGCGCTGGCACCATCTATTTCAAAGGCAAGCCCGTATCCTACGCACCAAAGGATAAGAGCGCCCTACGCACAGAAATGGGCATGGTCTTTCAGAGCTTCAATCTCTTTAACAACATGACCGTGCTTAAAAACTGCATGATTGGCGTCCAAGTAGTAAAGAAGCGTCCTGCAGCAGAAGCTCGCGAACTCGCAGAGAAGTACCTGCGCCAGGTTGGCATGTATGCCTATCAAAATGCCAAACCCGCCCAGCTCTCCGGTGGCCAAAAACAGCGTGTGGCCATCGCACGCGCTCTCTGCATGCGCCCCGAGGTAATTCTTTTCGACGAGCCTACAAGTGCTCTTGACCCCGAGATGGTTGGCGAAGTCCTTGAGGTTATTCGACAGCTTGCCAACGAGGGCATGACCATGGTGATCGTTACTCACGAGATGATGTTCGCCCGCGATATTTCTACCCGTGTTGTCTTTATGGACGAAGGCGTCATCGTAGAAGAGGGATCCCCTGAGCAGCTCTTCTCGCACCCAGAGCACCAGCGTACGGCCGACTTCCTCAGCCGTTATCGCCAGGGCTAATGAGCCTTATACTTTGGGATAAAAAAGATCGCAATTTGTATACGATTTGATACAACGACCGTTTACAAACGATACAGGGAGGATTGATGGAAGCACGGGAAGCTGTTGCAAAGGCGATTGAGGGACACGGTCCAATTGAACAGGTCTATTGGATTGCGGCGGATCAATGATCGACCTGATGCCTGCCGACTACATGCTTCAGGCTGAATCCGCCAAAGTGGAGAGCCATGTTTATACAGCTCGTGAGTTTACGGTAGCTCCCCCGCGTAAGCTGGGTTCCCATAGCATGGTAGTCGCTCTTTCTCACTCAGGCGGTACGCCCGAGGTTGTAGAGGCGTGCAAACTTGCACAGGAGCGCGGTGCTTATATCTTTACTATGACTTCCACTGCTGGCTCCATTGTGGACGCCCCTGAATGGGACACCTTTGTATACGACTGGCAAGATGACACGCCACAGCGTGAGCTTGACGCCGCTCAGTCAATTCTTGTTGTTGCCGAGCTTCTCAAGGCACAGGAGGGTTACGACGCCTACGACGCTCTTCAAGCTGGCATTGACGAGCTTGATCGCATCATTCCTGCCGCTAAGAAAAAGGTGAACGAAGAGCTTTGCGATCACTTTGCTGAGCTCTGCCAGAAGCATGACTTCCTTTATATTCTTGGCTCTGGTGCCTGCTTTGCACAGACCTATGGTTTTGCAATTTGCTCGCTCATGGAAATGCAGTGGCAGAACTGCTGCTACATTCATTCTGCCGAGTACTTCCATGGTCCCTTTGAATGCACCGAGCCAGGTGTGTTCTATTTCTTGCAGATGAGCTCCGGTCCTTCTCGTGTTGAGGACGAGCGCGCTCTTGCATTCCTCAACACCCATACCGACACCCTTATGGTTCTCGATGCGCTCGAGTATGGTATGGACGCAGTGGACGAGCGTGTTCGCGCTTATCTTGAGCCCATCATGATGTACTACATGAACGTAGAACTCAGGGCTGCTCGCGGTCGTGTCTTTGACCACGATCCTTCGGTACGCCGCTATATGGGCATTGAGAAGTACTAAGCAATTGTTTTGTACGCAACGCCGAGGGGATTTCCTCTCGGCGTTTACTTTTTGAGACCAGGAGTTTTCCTATGACCACTTCGGCTGAGATGCCTTTGGATGCGTTTGATACTTCTTGTGTGAGTGTTTTAGGTTTTGGTGACAATACCGCTGATGTCTATGATCACACCAACACAATGTATCCAGGCGGCAATGCCGTAAACTTTGCCGTCGCATGCAAACGCCTTGGTGTTGGTCGCAGTGCATATATGGGTATTTTTGGCAATGATCGTCCTGGTGAGCACATCATTACGTCTTTGCAGGAAGAAAATATTGAGCTTGTGAAATGCCGCCAAGTTATTGGACCTAATGGCGCATGTCATGTAACGCTCGTTGATGGAGACCGTGTCTTTGTTTCCTCCAACGAAGGTGGCATTCGTGGCGAATCACGCTATGTGCTCGATCGCTTTGATCTTGAATATGTCAAACAGTTTGATGTAGTACATACCGGCAATTATTGCTTTACCGAGCGTCAGCTTCCCAAGCTTGCCAGCACGGGTGTTCCGGTATCTTTTGACTTTTCTGACGATTCCTCGGATGCCTACATCGAAGAGCTTGCTCCCTACGTGGACTTTGCCTTTATGTCATGCGGAGCCTTGAGCAAGCAAGATGCGGAAGCACGCATGCGCTGGGTTGCCGAACAAGGTCCACAAGTAGTTGTCGCCACCATGGGCTCTGAAGGCTCTCTTGCTTTTGACGGCGAACGTATTTGGCATCAGGGCATTAAGCCGGTAGAACATCTCGTGGATACCATGGCAGCAGGAGATACCTTCCTTTCCGGCTTTGTTGTCTCTTGGATTACCTCCACTAAAAGCGGCGTTACAGGCTGTGAGCGCATGGAGAGCGCACTCGATTTTGCCGCAAGTGCAGCTGCTCAGGCGTGCAGCTGGTCTGGCTCCTGGGGACATGGCGTGCCCTTTGAGTTCAATGCATAATCACTTCCAAACACACTGCTTAACAACCGGTAATATATAGCTATTTAAATAGAAATATGACATATATTCGAAATATATTACTATTTGATAATTTTATATCCAGAAGGTAACACCTTCTCCCCTATGCCTCTTTCTAGGCGTAAAACTGTTCGCAATTCATTTGCGCCCTCTCCAAGAGATACATGGCACCGCAAATGAAACTATCTCAGAGGGATGGAGGAGCTATGAGGAGAAGGACATTTGTATGTACAGGACTTTCAGTACTAGGCATTATTCCAATATTGGGCATGTTTGGTTGCAGCGACCAGTCTTCATCATCCAATTCAAGCGATGATTCTGGATACAACCTGGTAGAAGATGGAAAGCTCACTATGATTTCCAATTTCTACTGTCCGCCTTTTGTTTTTATGGATGATCAGACCGGCGATTATAAGGGTTTTGACGTAGATCTTTACAAGAATATTTGCGATAAGCTTGGCCTCGAACCCAATATCCTTCCGTCTGTTCAATTCGATACGGTTATTCCAACTATTCACCAGGGTGGTAAGGCTGATGTTTCTATCGGCGCTATTACCATTACCGACGAACGCTTGAAGCAGGTTGACTTCTCCGATCCTTATATGAATTCAAACCAAGCTATAGTAGTACCAGTCTCTGCTGGAGATGTTAGCGCCGAGGATCTTAATGTTGTTGGTACACAGGTTTCTGTTCAATCTGGAACAACCGGCGAGGAATGGGCACAAGAAAATCTCCCAAATGCCACTATCGTTCCTTTGAGTGACCCTATTGAATGTTTTAACGGCATCCAGAGCAACCTCTATGCCGCCTGTATATATGACCTTCCTGTAGCAGAGTATGAAATCAATATCGGATACTCTACGCTCCATATTTCGCAGGAGATCCCAACAGGCGAGCAATACGGTATTGTTGTCTCTAAGGATAGTCCCAAACTTACTGAAGCCATTAATCAAACGCTCAAGGACCTCAAGGACGACGACACTATTGACGATCTAGAAGTGCAGTGGTTCGGCACTAACATCTAAGGTTTCTTACTGTTTAACATCGCTTACGGCATACAATATCGTTTGGCACAACTTGCTTTTCGACAGACGGAGTTCCTCGAATTTCGTCTGTCCTTTTGTTGTAAAGGATGAACGGTATGCCCGAAGCTACACTTGGACAACTTATCCCTTGGCCCGACGACGAATCCTACGCCAATATTCCACCAGAGGATGCACTCGATCTTTTTCTTTCTTGGGTTGAATCGCAAGGCATTGAACCGTGGCCTCACCAGGAAGAAGCGCTCCTCGACCTTGCTGCAGGTGATCACGTTATTCTCGGTACTCCCACTGGTTCTGGTAAGTCCCTCGTAGCATTGGGCATGTGCTTTTGTGCAGTTTGCACAAATAGGCGTGCGTTTTATACAGCACCCATAAAAGCTCTGGTATCCGAAAAGTTCTTCGATCTTGTGCGCGTGTTTGGCCGCGATAACGTAGGCATGATTACGGGAGACGCGTCCATTAATGCAGGTGCTCCTATCATTTGCTGCACTGCAGAGATCCTTGCCAATGATGCTCTTCGAGAAGGCAAAAACGCAGATATAGGCTGCGTAGCTATGGATGAGTTTCACTTCTATGCCGATCCAGACCGTGGCTGGGCATGGCAAGTTCCCCTCTTAGCGCTTCCCAATGTTCAGTTTTTGCTGATGAGCGCAACACTCGGAGACATCTCAGACATTGCTCACTCGCTGGAACAGCGCACCGGACGCACCGTAGACTCCATCACCGATGCACCCCGACCGGTGCCACTTACCTATCGATTTGTAGACACGTCACTTGAAGGAACCGTAGAGCTCTCGCTCCGCAATGGGGAAGCACCTATCTACGTTGTGCATTTTGCACAAGACGCTGCGTTAACCAGCGCGCAGGCTCTTGCGAGTTACGGTGTCTCCACGAAAGAGCAGCGCGAAGCTATCAAAGAAGCGATTAAAGGCACGCGCTTCACCACAGGTTTTGGCAAAACGTTGAAACGACTTCTTGGTTGTGGCGT
>URWR01000054.1 GCA_900551595.1 uncultured Coriobacteriaceae bacterium | reverse complement strand
TCGTAGTATGGCGTTGGCGGCGACGGCGGTAACGGCAGTGTGGCTATAACCGATAATACAAAGGTGTATCTTAATGGCGGCAGACTTAACGTTACAGCCGGAAGAGGCGGAAACCCTGGTACAAATACCCATGTACCGTCTGAACAGCAGGATAATTATAAAGGCAAGCCGGGAAATGACGGAACATCGGTAAGCGGAATATATGCCGTAAACGGTATTCTCAATGTCAATAAGCTTGATGATTCCGATGCCGCCGATACTTCTGGCGATTTTAAGCTCCTGTCTGTGGACGGTTACGAAAATGCAAAGCTCGATATAATCGGTCACGGAACGGCGAAGGTAACTGACGGCACTGTTATTGAAACCTACGGTGATATTTCCGTAGCAGGCACTCTGTCTGTTGACAACGGTATGATATTTACAAACGGCAGTATAACAAAAGCCGGCAGTGCGGCACAGATAACAAAGACGAACGGCGGCATTATCCGCAGGTTCACACCTGCTTACAGTGCCGGATATACGCTGGATTATGCAGGCGGTAAATGTATTGCGGAAACCGGCTATAAAATAAAGCTGTCGCACGGAAATACTTTAATCGATGTTGCCGGTCCCGACACAATATTATCGGAATCAAACAGACTTAATATTGTCCGCAGCGGTGACGGTGAAATAATAGATGACAGCGAGCCGCGCACAAATGTAATGCCCTATTGCATAAAGGCAAATAATACGAATGAAACAACCGTAACGGACGGAAATGTCTTTGCTATGAGAGGAGTTTCTTCAAGGCTTGTGTTTGCTCTGAACGATCCCGATGAATATCGTTTCTCAGGCGTTACGGTAACAGATGCTGACGGTAATGCGATACCTGACAATATGTACACGTTTGACAGCACGACAGGCGAGTTCATCGCACTTTCGGTTGACCGCAACCTTATCGTAACTGCAGACGCAAGTCTTAAAGATGTTGGAATATCTGTAACAGACAGTGAAAACAATCCTGTGTCAACTGTTAACTTCGGTACAGATTTTGATAACGGCAGTACGGCAACGCCTTTGATGTTTAAGCTGAAAGTCACAGAGGGCGGTTCTATAGCAAAGTACAGAGTAGTAAAGGAATCCGACCTTAATAAAGCAAGCGGTGCCATAACTGATACTTCTTCGTTCACAGTATCATACACTGCCGGCAATGAATGGGGTACAGCCGATGATGGCTCTTCAAAGCTTGCAAAGGGCGCAACGGCAACATTCACAGTTAAGCCCGACAGCAATTTAGCCGCAGGAACTTATACAGAAGATTTCATCGTTATAACAGACAGAACCGCTTATGCGGATGCGTCTTCAGGCACTCAGGATAAGGCTCTGGCACGTTTCACGCTGACTTATAAGGTTGAACACGAGAGTGACGGTAAACTGTATTATTCCGATCTTACCGGACACTATAATCTTTGTAAGAACTGTCAGGCAAAAATCAATAAAGTAAATCATATATTTGATGTAAAGACCGTAAATGAGGATACGCTTGCAGCTCCTGCGGATTGCTTAACTCCTGCCAGGTATTTCTATTCGTGCGAATGCGGAGCGCATACAAATGATACAATGCTTGTATTTGAAAACGGCGATTTGGGCGATCACACATTAGGAGAGTGGACAGTATCAAAAGACTCTACCTGTGTTGCAGGCGGTCAGAAAACAAGAAAATGCAAGGTTTGCAGTTATACCGAATATGAAGATACCGATATAGATTCGGACGCTCACGAGTGGGAAGAGGATTACACAATAGATAAGGAACCTACCTGCACGGCAGCAGGCTCTGAATCAATTCATTGTTCACTCTGTGACGCAAGGAAGGATATAAAGGAGATTTCTCCGAAGGGACACGACTGGTCCGAGTGGAAAACTCTCGTTGAGCCGACAATCACATCTGAGGGTAAAGCAAACAGATCCTGCAACGTTTGCGGCATCAAGGAGGAGAAAGCACTTTCTAAGCTCAGCGGTAAGAAGGAATGGAAACACGATGAGAATAAGCACTGGCACGTTGATGACAATGGCAATATAATTGATGTTGACGACCACGAGTTCAAGTGGGTGGTAGATAAAGAGCCTACCGCCACAGAGCCGGGTATAGGCCATTATGAGTGTATAGCTTGTGCGTTTGAAAAAGCTCCCGAAGAATTCGGAAAGAGAAACCCCGAAACAGGTGCATCGTCACTTGCCGCCTGGATTGCGGTAGCGGCTGTTGCCGGCGGAGCAGTTCCTGTAACGTATAAGGCAAGAAAAAGAAAGAATAAGTAAGTAAAAGCATTGCAGAGCAGACGAAAGTCTGCTCTGTATTTTTGCACACAAAAATGCCCTGCAACGTTCTAAATACGTTGCAGGGCAGATTTTATGCGGTTTTAATGTTAAATTCTGAAGTAGTCAACGCCGCCCTTGAACAGAAGCTGTTCCTTGTTGCCGTCAACATTAACGCAGGTATCCGAGCTTATACGCTCTGTATGACCCATCTTACCGAGTACACGGCCGTCAGGAGAAATGATACCCTCGATAGCGCACATCGAGCTGTTGGGATTGTATGCAAGATCCATTGTAGGCTCGCCGTTAAGGTCAACATACTGAGTAGCAATCTGACCGTTTTCGATGAGCTTAGCGATAACCTCGTCGCTTGCTACAAAACGTCCTTCGCCGTGCGAAATCGGTATGTTGTAAACCTCGCCCACCTTGCAGTGCATAAGCCACGGTGACTTGTTGGTGCAAATCTTAGTAAGAGCAAGCTGTGACTGGTGTCTGCCTATGGTGTTATATGTAAGCGTGGGGCTTTCGCTTGACAGAGGAACTATCTTGCCGAAAGGCACAAGACCGAGCTTGATAAGAGCCTGGAAGCCGTTGCATATACCAATCATAAGACCGTCACGGGCATAGAGCATATTCTCTACGGCATCCTTGATCTTAGGATTGCGGAAGAATGCGTTGATGAACTTAGCCGAGCCTTCAGGCTCATCGCCGCCTGAGAAACCGCCAGGGATCATAACGATCTGGCTTTCACGAATGCGGCGGGCCAACTCACGGGTGCTTTCGGCTACCGCTTGAGGTGAAAGGTTATTGATCACAAAGGTATCTACTAGAGCGCCCGCCTGGCGGAAGGCACGTGCACTGTCGTACTCGCAGTTATTGCCAGGGAAGACAGGGATAATAACGCGCGGATGTGCAAAGGCTGCTCCGTCATAGACAGTTTGGATACGCTCTTCGGTGGCACAGTTGTAGGTGATAGGTGCAACCGGTGTGCTCTCAGCGCTCTTATCGCCGGCGCTTCTGTAGGGGAATACGCCCTCAAGTGCGCCTTCCCATATCTCCTGCAGGTGTGCAAGATCAACGGTTTCTTCGCCCGTGGAAAGGGTGTAGTCAGCTCCTGTCTGGCCAAGCTCTTGGACAAGGACCGTGTCAGTTGATTCGGGAAGAGCTGCTTCGTCAGCAAGCTCAATGATGAAGCTGCCGTAAGCAGGAGCAAACAGGTTGTCGATGGACACGTGAGTGTCAAGCGTAAGACCAATGCGATTGCCAAGTGCCATCTTGAACAGAGCCTCTGCTGTTCCGCCATAGCCAGGAGTGGAAATAGCGCATGCGGCGCCATCTCTTACAAGCTGTTCAACCAGACTAAAGGTGTCGAGAAGCCCGTTAACGTCAGGACGCCAATCCTCGCCATAGTGAGCAGGAGCAACGCAGATAACTCGATGACCGGCAGCCTTGAATTCAGGGGAGACAATCTGGTTAAGCGATCCGGTGGCAACGGCAAATGAGACGAGCGTGGGTGGTA
Source organism: uncultured Coriobacteriaceae bacterium (assembly GCA_900551595.1). GTDB lineage: Bacteria > Actinomycetota > Coriobacteriia > Coriobacteriales > Atopobiaceae > Coprovicinus > Coprovicinus avistercoris. Next base: position 5,282 of record URWR01000054.1, on the reverse strand, counting down.
CATCGAGGTCTTCAAAAGATCCGGACATGGAGTCCTTACCACCAATAGCGCCAACGCCAAGATCTGCCTGCGCCATAAGCGCACCGAGTACTGCTGCAGCGGGCTTACCCCAGCGCTCGGGCACATCGCGCAGACGCTCGAAATACTCTTGGAATGAGAGGTAGGCATCTGTGTGCGAGAAGCCGGTGGCCACCAGCTTAGCGATGCTTTCTACAACGGAAAGATAGGCACCTGCAAATTGGTCTTCGCTCATAAGGTAGGGGTTGAAGCCCCACGCCATGCCAGAGACGGTGGTAGTTTCACCATCCACAGGGAACTTGGCAACCATGGCCTGAGAGGGCGTGAGCTGTGTTTTGCCACCAAAGGGCATGAGCACTGTCGCGGCGCCAATGGTGGAGTCAAAGCGCTCGGAAAGGCCTTTGTTGGATGCAACATTCAAGTCGGAGACAAGCGCCTCCATGCGCTCTAAAAGATTGGTTCCTTGCCAAGCTGGCTGCCAGGTCTGCCTGGGAAGGATATGGACTGTCTGATGCTTAGGAGCACCGTTGGATGCGAGGAATTCGCGTGACAGATCAACAATAATGTCGTCGCGCCATGTCATGCGCACGCGCTTCTCAGACGTAACCTCGGCAATTACCGTTGCTTCAAGGTTCTCTTCGTGAGCATAGCTCATGAATTCATCTACGTCAGAGGCAGCTACTGCTACAGCCATGCGCTCCTGGCTTTCGGAGATAGCAAGCTCGGTGCCATCGAGGCCTTCATATTTCTTTGTCATCTTATCGAGATTGATGAGAAGGCCATCTGCAAGCTCGCCTACAGCTACTGATACGCCACCTGCACCAAAGTCGTTGCAGCGCTTAATGAGACGGCACGCATCGCCACGGCGGAACAGGCGCTGCAGCTTGCGCTCCATAGGGGCGTTACCCTTTTGGACTTCTGCACCATCTTTCTCGATGGATTCTGTGTTGTGAGCTTTGGAAGAACCGGTGGCACCGCCAATGCCATCGCGTCCCGTGCGGCCACCAAGAAGAATGATCTTATCGCCAGGTGCAGGCTCTTCGCGGCGTACATGATTTGCTGGGGTAGCGCCGACAACTGCACCAACTTCCATGCGTTTGGCTACATAGCCAGGGTGGTAGAGCTCAGAGACCTGTCCGGTGGCAAGACCAATTTGGTTGCCGTAGCTTGAGTAACCAGCGGCGGCAGTGGTAACAAGCTTTCGCTGGGGAAGCTTACCGGGAAGTGTTTGAGAAACCGGAACGGTTGGATCGGCTGCACCGGTTACACGCATGGCTTGATACACATAACTGCGGCCTGAAAGCGGGTCGCGGATGGCGCCACCAATGCAGGTTGCTGCTCCACCAAAAGGTTCGATTTCTGTTGGGTGGTTGTGCGTCTCGTTTTTGAAGAGGAAAAGCCAGTCTTGATCCTCTCCATCCACATCCACCGTGACCTTTACGGTGCAGGCGTTAATCTCTTCAGACTCATCCAGACCAGTGAGCTTACCGGTGTGCTTGAGGTATTTTGCACCGATCGTACCCATGTCCATAAGGGTAACGGGACGCTCGTCGCGACCGAGCTCATGGCGCATGGCCATGTAGCGATCAAAGGCCTGCTGGACTACAGCATCATCGATGGTGATGTCGTCAAGAACAGTGCCAAATGTGGTGTGGCGGCAGTGATCTGACCAGTAGGTATCAATGACGCGAATTTCGGTAATGGTTGGGTTGCGTCCTTCCTTGCGGAAATGCTCCTGGCAGAATGCAATGTCGGCAAAATCCATCGCAAGGCCAAGCGAATCAATGAGGTTCTTGAGACCTTTCTCATCAAGCTCCAAAAAGCCATCGAGCACCTCAACAGGTGCAGGATCTGCAATATCGGACGCAAGGGTGTCGCGCAGAGCAAGTGAAGCCTCGCGTGCCTCTACTGGGTTGATGACGTAGTGTTTGACAGCTTCAAGTGCTTCGTCAGAAATATCACCGGTGAGAGCGTAGATTTTTGCGTAGCGTACACGTGGGCGTTCACCTTGTGAAATAAGCTGAACGCATTCTGCTGCTGAATCGGCACGCTGATCAAACTGGCCGGGGAGTGGTTCCACAGCAAACACGCGAAGGTTTTCAGGCGTCTTCACGATTCCTTCATTACTTCCGGGGGTGCCGAGTACGACACCTTCAAGGGGAAGCTCGCGTGAAGCGGTATCAACCTGTGGCTCCGAGAATACGAGCGGGATACATTTTTCAAACAGTTCTTCTGAAATACCTTCAACGTCGTAGACGTTAATGGTGCGTAACGCCATATCGGCAGGAAGTCCTTCTGTTACAACGCTGCGCAGCTCAGCAAGGAGCTGACGAGCCTCCACATCAAAGCCAGGTTTTTTCTCAACATAGATGCGTAGGACCATCTACTTTGCCCTCCTGAATCCCGGGGTTTTCTTGGACACCGTACGATTTTCTATTATGACGTGCTTATTATGCCGTGGCATGCGAGGCATTTGTATCTCGCTTGCCGATTGTCATGGTTAAGACGAAATCCATTGGCTTCTCATGAGGGTATGAGGGGTCATAAAAGGCTATTATTGCCTCAGTAGGTATGCATGTGCCAACGATACGGAGGTTCTCACATGTTGGTTAACGCAACTGCCATGCTGCAAAGCGCAGAAAAAGGCCATTACGCTATTGGCGCCTTCAATACCAATAACCTTGAATGGGCGAGCTCCATTCTGGATGCTGCTGAAGAGCTCCAGTCTCCGCTCATTATTCAGTGCACTGGTGGCGCTGCGAAGTGGCAAACAAGCTTCAAGATCGTTTCTCAGATTGTTCACCAGCTCGTAGAGGATAAGAACATCACAGTTCCTGTTGCCCTTCACCTTGACCACGGCTCCTATGAGGAGTGCTTCAAGTGCATCGAGGCCGGCTTCACTTCCATTATGTATGACGGCTCACACGAGAAGGATTTCCAGACAAACCTTGATCGTACGGCCGAGCTCGTAAAGATCGCACACAACAAGGGCCTTTCCATTGAGGCTGAGGTTGGTGGCATCGGCGGTGTAGAGGACGGCGTTGCCTCCACTGGCGAGCTTGCAGATCCTGAGCAGTGCAAGGCCATTGCCGATCTGGGCGTAGACTTCCTTGCTTGCGGTATTGGTAATATTCACGGCCTGTATCCCGATAACTGGGCCGGTCTTTCCTTCGACCGTTTGGGCGAGATCAAGGCTCTCACCGGCGATCTGCCACTCGTACTTCATGGTGGCACCGGCATTCCGGTAGACCAGATCAAGAAGGCCATTGAGCTCGGTATCTCCAAGATTAACGTCAACACCGACCTCCAGGTTGTCTTCGCTCAGGCAACACGTGAGTACATTGAGTCTGGTGCCGACCAGAAGGGCAAGGGCTACGATCCTCGTAAGCTCCTCAAGCCTGGTCGCGACAACATCGTTGCCCGCACCAAGGAGCTCATGGAGGAGTTTGGCTCCGTCAACAAGGCGTAAGTAGCGGTTTAACTTTCCCGTCGGAGGCCCCGTTCACCCTACGCTTTTCCCTTACGCTCACCTGGCTTTGCCAGAAGTCGCGCAATGGGAAAAGCTCCGGGTGAACGGGGCCTCCTTTGTTAACTCGCTACAGGGTTACTGGGCTGAATTCATTTTTATAGGTACCGTTTATCGGTGTTGAGGGTTCCTTTATTGGGGCTTTCTTTTTTATCTCGGTACAATGGGCTTCAAGCGTTCTAGTGACTTGGAGTTTGGTATGGCTGGTATTGATGTGCTGCCTTCGGATGGGAAGGTTATTGACGAGGGTCCTGTTGGTTGCTCTGTTGATGTTTGTTATGATGATTTTCGTTATCTCGATATTGGACTGCCGCCCGAGATTCTTCGACTTAAGGATGCCGGGTATTTGACGCAGGCTGTTGCTGCCTGCGATCGCCTTTTGGAGCAGAACCCTGAGCCTTCGCTGGCTGCTTGTGTTCGTGCCGAGCGGTATCGCATGCTCGAGACACCGTTTCATTTTTCGGTGTCGCGCGATCAGGCAATTGCGATGATTCGCGAGGAGTGGCCAGAGTTTACCGAAGAGCAGTTTGACGACCTGATTAATCGCAAGCGTATTGACTGGCGCTTTATCGATGGCGAGCTGTTTGTTCTTGATAACTTCCTTGATTCGCTTCGCGTGTACCCCAAGGAGGTTCCGGGCCTGCGTCCCGATTCTACGGACGGCATCGCGCTGCGTAACCAGATGCTCAGGGAGATGGAGTCGCAAAACGGGTTGACGCGCGTCATCACGCTTAGGGCATCCGTGTCTGTCCCTGGGGCTCTGGAGGGAGAGGCTGTTCGCGCGTGGCTACCCGTTGCTGCCGCCTGTCGTCAACAGTCTCATATCGAGGTTCTCGATATGACGTCGGGGGGTACCGTTGCCTCTGAAAACGTTTCGGCTCGTACTGCCTCTTGGACATCTTCGACTGAACATTCATTCTCGGTGACCTATCGCTATCACATCGATGCCGCCTATTGCGATATCTATGGTGGCGCGCTCCCATCGCATACGTGCATGGACACGCCACTGCCCGAGGACACTTCCGAGGGCCGTCCGCACATTGCGTTTACGCCGTACCTGCGACAGTTGACGGAGCATGTTGTTGATGGGCTCGAGGATCCGCTCGATCGCGCTCGTGCTATCTATGATTACCTGACACAGCATATCGACTATCGCTATCAGCCACCGTACCTGCTTTTGGGATCTATTGCCGACGACTGTGCGCATTCGCTCCGCGGCGATTGCGGCGTTATGGCGCTCACGTTTATCACCATGTGTCGCATCGCGGGGGTGCCTGCTCGTTGGCAGAGCGGCCTATATGTTGCGCCCGATTCGGTGGGACCGCACGATTGGGCCGAGTTCTACACACCCCAGACCGGTTGGCTTAACGCCGACGTATCGTTTGGTTCCTCGGCACGCAGGATGGGGGAGGAGTGGCGCCGTCGTCACTACTTTGGCAATCTCGATCCGTGGCGTATGGTGGCCAACGATCGATTCCAGGCTGAGTTTGTGCCTGCTTTCGATGGCATGCGCGAGGACCCCTATGACAACCAGATGGGCGAGGCCTCGGTTGACGGACGTGGATGTCGTAAGCGGGAGATGTTGCGCAAGGTTGAGCTTATCGAAATGCTCGAAGTACCATTTTCGGACTAATCAACTGAAAGCTGTGATAAACTAACTCACGCATTACGTGCCCGAGTGGCGGAATTGGCAGACGCAGTGGACTCAAAATCCACCGTTGGCAACAACGTGCGAGTT
>URWR01000053.1 GCA_900551595.1 uncultured Coriobacteriaceae bacterium | reverse complement strand
GCCGTCAGCAAGATCATACAATTCCTTCAAAACACATTTGAAAAGGAGACATAAACCCATGAAACACAACACTTTCACCCGTTTGGCCGCTCTGGCCCTGTCCCTGGTGCTGGCCCTGGCGCTGGGCATGGGCCTGCAAAACTTCCCCGAAGGAGCAGCTATCTCTCTGCCCCTTACCCGCGAAGGTATGTCTAAGAAACGTGCGTTTGTACTGGGCAGCCTTTCAGGCATTGTTGAGCCCATCTTTGGTATTGCAGTCGTGCTTATCAGCGCTTGGATTACACCCTTTATGCCGTGGCTTCTCGCTTTTGCTGCAGGAGCCATGATCTACGTTGTGGTAGAAGAGCTCATTCCTGAAGCACATCTTGGTGAACACTCCAACATTGGAACCCTGGGATTCATAGTTGGTTTTGTAATCATGATGGTTCTTGACGTGGCGTTAGGATGACGCACATACACAAGCAAGAAAGGCCTTAAGCCCAGGTGTGAGCAGCTTGCGGCGATGATGAATAACTAAAAGCTCACGATCGAGCTTAAGGCCAGGCACGTTAATGCATCGAATCTTATTGCGCCTGAGAGCCTCTTGCACGAGCGCCAATGGGAGCACGGACAAACCGAGTCCCGCTTCAACGGCAGCGATAAGAGCTTGGGTACTCACGCTCTCCCAAAGTGGTGTACAAGGAAGCCCTTGTGTCCGCAAGGCAGCTTCAAATAAATCGCGCACACCCGATCCTTGTTCTCGTAAAACCAAAGGCAGATGGGCTAGTTCAACGGGCGTAAGCGAGTTCTTGTCGCCCAATGCTGGTAAGCAAGACGCATCGTCTGGCGCTACAACGACCAATCTGTCACGAGCAAAGGCATGAGCAACGATGTCAGAACTCCGTATCATGCCTTCCACCAATCCAACATCGGCCTCACCAGCCACTACCGCACGCTCAACGCTGGCAGAATCTTCTATCATCACCTGAGCTTTAAGGCGTACTGCTTCAGAAAAATCATCGTCTACATGTCCTGTTATTTGCACAGGGGAAAATCCTTGCGAGAGCTTCCTGAGAAACTCCGGCAGATAACAGGTTCCTGTTGTAATGCTTGCCGCAATACGAAGTGTTTCGGTACCACCTGCTCGCATTTCCTGTTCAAGCGAGCTAAAACCATCGAGTAACTCTCGTGCATGGGTAAGAAGCTTTCTTCCTGCATCTGTTGGAAGCATGCATCGAGATCTGCGTTCAAACAGATCAACATGAAAATGATGCTCTAAATCTCGAATCGCCTGACTTACCGAGGGTTGTGCTACATGAAGGTGCTGTGCCGCAGCCGTAACCCCGCCATACTCGCACACTGCTACAAAGAGTTCTAGGTTGCGCAGGGTAAGACGATCAGACACTTTTATCCTCCGGTAATACATAGATAATTACCTATGGCTTTAATATCAATAATAATATTTTACATATGAATAGGAGTGGACTACGGTCGTTTTATGGCAGAACGTAGGTGAAACGGATGGTTATGGACACCCCACTCAATCAAGATTACAAAGACCATCTTCAAACAGCAGGCCTTACGTCGGCAGAAGCGGCTCGACGCCTCGTGCAGTATGGTCCCAATGAAGTTACAGAACCCAAGCATCATCCTTTCCTTGCATTCCTCAAACGATACTGGGGCCCCATGCCGTGGTTGCTTGAGATAGCCGCCGTACTTGCACTGCTTGTCGGACATACAACCGAAGCTCTTATCATCGTTGTTCTTCTCACCATTAATGCTGTTATAGGCAGTGTGCAATCGAATAGCGCTGCTCGATCGGTGCGCATGCTTAAACAGAATCTTCAGGTACAGCTTCCTGTTCTGAGGGATGGAGTTTGGCAAGATATTGCTGCTCGAGAACTTGTTCCGGGGGATGTCATTACCCTCTCTCTCGGCTGCATCGTTCCTGCTGACGCTTTTGTTTTGAAGGGAACCGGTGATGTTGATCTCTCTTCACTCACAGGTGAATCTCTCCCTAAAACAGTAGGTTCAGGAGATCTCGTACCTTCGGGCAGCGTGGTAGTTCGTGGCAAACTCCAAGCGCGCGTGGACGCAACCGGCGAAAACACCACCTACGGCAAAACCATCTCTCTTGTTCGCGATGCTCAACCACGCTCACACCAACAAGATCTACTTTTTGAGATCGTTCGAATCATGATGTATGTTGGCGTTGCAGCCTCTGGTGTCGTTGGTATTTATGCCCTCATTACTGGCAAGAGCTTGCTTTCTATAGCATCCCTTGTCGTAACGTTTTTAATGGGAGCAGTTCCTGTGGCGCTGCCAGCTGTTCTCTCCATTGTTCAAGCAGCCGGAGCTACCACACTTTCCCACGAAGGTGTGCTGGTTACGCGTCTAGACTCCGTCGAAGATGCCGCTTCAATTGATGTATTTTGCCTTGATAAAACCGGCACGCTCACCAAAAATCAGCTCGAAGTTCAAACACTAATTCCGCTTACGGCGGCATCTACTCCAGATGAGATAAAACAGCTTGCCGCAATCTCTTGCGATCAGACAGGTTCTGAACCTATCGATGCCGCCTGTCTAAAACTTGCAGTCTCTCAAGACCTCAACGCACATCAGATAGCTTTTTCTCCCTTTGATCCCACCACCAAGTGCACCGAGGCGCGCGTACGCTTTTCAGACGGACAAGCACTTACGCTTGTTAAAGGTGCGCCGCGCGTTATTCTTGCTCGCTGCACGCAGCTCTCCCCCGACGAGCAAGCGCATATTCTTAACCTCGTTGGCAAGCTCTCACATAAAGGACTCCGCGCCATCCTCCTTGCGAGCAAAACAGGAACAACAATGCCTCTTCAGCCAGTCGGTTTGCTCGGTCTTGCCGATCCACCACGAGAGGATGCTTCGCGACTTATTGGACAACTTCAGGCGCTTCAGATTCGTTGTGTCATGCTCACCGGAGATGACAGAGCAATTGCACAAGAAATAGCCGCACAAGTTGGCATAGGTTCCACAATTATTCGTGCGAGTGATCTGCGTAAACTCTCGCATACCGAACAGCTCTCCACGGTTGAAACTGCAGATGGTTTTGCCGAGGTGCTTCCAGAAGACAAGCACCGTATTGTGAGCTTGCTGCAGGAAAATGGACATAGTGTTGGCATGACAGGCGATGGCGTTAACGACGCACCAGCTCTTCGCCAAGCAGAACTCGGGTGTGCTGTTGAAGGCGCAAGTGATATTGCTCGCTCTTCAGCCAGTGCTGTACTTACAACACCTGGACTTATCGGTCTTGTGCGAGCAGTAACAGAGAGCCGTCGTGCCTACCAACGCATGCTCACATGGGTGATAAATAAAGTTACAAAAGTTATCGAGACGGTAGTTCTCTTTACGCTGGCTTACTTTCTTACAGGATCAATGCCTATTACCCTGCTTGGAATGTCGCTTTTGGTATTTGCTAACGACTTCGCCACGATGTCCATCGCAACTGACAATGTCAAAGCCACCAACTCCCCCAATGCATGGCAATTGCGCTCTCTTGTTGCAGCAGCAAGCGGCCTAGGTGCGCTCTTCGCACTTGAGGATCTTCTCATCTGGGTATTGGCCACAACGGTATTTGGTCTAGATCAGAATGCGGCCTGTACACTTGTCATGTTTGCGCTTGTCGTAAATTCTCAAATACGTATTCTGTGCGTCAGAGAACGAAATCATTTTTGGGCTTCACGCCCCGGTATTGGCATGCTCGTCGTTGCTCTTCTCACAACTGCCTTGTTCTTAGGTATGGTTCTCTTTGGGTGGATTGTTCCCGCCGTAAGCTGTGGAGCAGTACTTACAACAGGCGTTATTTGCCTTGTGGGTGGCATAGGAATTGATTTTGCAAAAGTGGCTCTTTTCCATGCGTTCAGAGTAAAGTAGCAGCAATATTTCTTCGTGTTACAGGAGCTGACATGCGCGCATTTATTGCTCTTGAAATTCCACCGGCATTTTCGTTAGAGGTACTCAAGATTTCTCAGCACCTTCAGGAAAAGCTTAAAGGGTGCTTCGTGCCTCAAGCAAATTACCACCTTACGTTGGCGTTTTTAGGGGACATACCGGAAGAGCAGTTCCTGGTTGCACAAGATGCTTTGCAAACTGCCTGTGCCTCGTGTGGACAAGTCATGCTTAAACCCACCAAACTTGCCCACTTTGGCAACAAGAAGAGAGCAACCCTGGTACTCGCAATGGATGGAACAGCTCATAATCCTGCTTCATCAGCGTCAAGCTCTCCCAATGAGCTGGCACAGTCCGTGCGCTCTGCTCTCACACTCGCATCTCTTACCTTTGACGAGAAGGACTTTTATCCTCACATCACACTCGCACGCAAAGCGGCTTTGGAAGAGATTGATTGTGACACCTTGTCCACACCGCTTCCAAAAGCTTGTTGTGCCACAAAGGTCACACTCTTCCAGAGCCACCTATCCTCAACGGAAGCTCGCTACGAGCCGCGCTTCTCAGTTGCGCTTAACGAGGATCAATCTCAATACTCTCCGCACCAGTAATGATCACATTTGCCGAAAGGAATGCCTCAAGAGCACGACGTGCAAACGCAACATCGCGTACGCCTGCGGTTTCACTAAACGAATGCATAGCAAGCTGGGGACAACCAACATCCACTGCATGCATGCTTGCCTGAATATTTGAGAGGTTACCCAGTGTAGAGCCGCCTGCCATATCAGATCGGTTAGCAAAGCTTTGATACGGAATACCAGCACGCTCAAGAATGGCAATAAGTGCTGCACGACTAAATGCATCGGTGCAGTAGTGTTGATTTGCCGCCTCTTTGATGACAATACCCTCATTCAGATGGCAGCGATTATGTGGATCGTACAGTCCTGAGCGATTGGGGTGCACCGCATGAGCATTGTCACAACTCACCAGCATTGAGCATGCAAGTGCTCTGAGGTAGTCTTCCTTCGAAGCGCCCAAACTCAGGCTCAAGCGCTGGAGCGTATCTGCCAAAAACGTTGACATGGCACCTTGCTTGGTATTGGAACCTACCTCTTCATTATCAAAGCAACAGGTGACCAAGATGGCATTTGGATTTGTAGCAGCTAAAAATGCCTCAAGAGCCACATAGGCACACATCAAATCATCCAAACGAGGGCCTGAAATAAACTCATGCGCTATGCCCCATATCGATGCTTTCTCACTGCTCACCAAAAACAAATCGCGAGCGAGAATATCGTTCTCAGAAACTCCTGCCACATGTGCAAGACATGCCTCAAACGAACCGGGAGCACATAAACCGGCAGAAACTATCGGCATCAAGTCACGCTCACGATGGGGAGAAAAGCTCTCATTTTGAGAGCGATCCAGATGTATTGCTAAGCTCGGAATTCTTGCAACATGATCGAGTTGTCCCAGACGGCTCGATACGCGATTCTCATGGCGAACAAGGAGCCTGCCAGCCACCGAGAGTGGCCTATCAAACCAGGTGTAGTCAAGCATGCCACCATATGGCTCAGCATCCAGTTGCACATACGATTCGCAGCCGGCAACCTCAGAGGTTGCCTTAAGTTTGAGCGCTGGCGAATCCCCATGCGCAGCAAGCACCTGAAAGTGATAGGGCTGCTCTTCGGATACCTGCGCTCCTACTTTAAACGCAATGATGCTGGAATTATTGCGTACGGTATAGCACTTCGATCCGGGCTCGACGTGCCATGCTGCACCCTCAGGGAGATACACAAACCCTGCGTTATCAAGACGTGCGCGTATAGAAGAGACACTATGAAATGCAGTGGGGCTGTCATTTACAAAATGGCAGAACCCTTGAGCTTCTTCGATTTCTTCCGCTGTAGGAACCCTTTTACTATCTGCCTTCTCCTGCATGGATCCTCCGATATCATCCGGTGTTTATCCACGCTTAAATGTAGCCGATTTTTATCCCTCAGAGACGAGTTTCAGCCCTATCACGCATCCAACAAGCCCCACGATAAGAGCTATTCGAACAAAAGATACCGGTTCGGCACCCGTAATCATGCCCCAGATAACCGTAAGCGCTGCCCCAATACCAACCCAAACGGCATAAGCAGTTCCCGTAGGAAGCGTACGCACAGCAAACGAAAGACCTGCCATGCTGGCAAGTAAGCCAACAAAAAATACTATAGTGGGAAGTGGTTTACTAAAACCTTCGGAAGCACCAAGAGCTGTTGCCCAAACCGCTTCCATAGCACCTGAAACGATGAGTACTATCCAATCCATGAGGTTCCCTTTCTATGATGCGCCGTCTTTGCGATCCTGGTACGGCTGCCCTCGTCAGGGGCCCTCACGGGTCAAAGCGGAACTATATCAGTAATGTAGTATGAGTTCAATTTTTGTTCCCCTTGTGAAAGGAACACTATGTTGCATATTGGACACGGCTACGACGTACATCGCCTGGTAGAAGGACGTCCTTGCATCATCGGCGGTGTAACCATTCCTTATGAACGTGGTCTTTTGGGACACTCTGATGCAGATGTACTTGCTCATGCACTCACCGATGCTCTTCTCGGCGCTGCACGTCTCGATGATATTGGAAGCCTCTTTCCTGACACTGATCCAGCATTTGAAAACGCTAACTCTCTCATACTGCTCTCCCGCGTCATGGAGCTTGTGCGCTCTCAGGGTTTTGAGCTCATAGATGCAGATTGCACCATTGCTTGTCAGGCTCCAAAAATTGGCCCACATCGTCAGGCCATGCGTGAAAACTTGGCTCATGCCATGGGAGTCGCCGTTGCTCAAATTGGCGTTAAAGCAACCACCACAGAACGTCTGGGCTGGGAAGGTGAAGGAAAAGGCATTGGGGCTTGGGCCGTATGCCTTCTTACCACCACAGATAGCCCTGAACAAAATGCAGATAAAGCACTATAAGAACGTTGCAAAAGACGAGGATGGAAGGGAGTTTTGACATTACGTATTGAGAACAGCATGGAAAGGACGACCTATGTTTTCCGTTAGTGCTCTTGGCGAGCTTTTAATTGATTTTACTGACGCAGGTATCTCTGCAAGTGGCCAGCGCCTCTTTGAACGCAACCCGGGAGGTGCACCAGCAAATGTTTTGGTAGCACTTGAACGTTTGGGTCACAAAACAGCTTTTCTTGGAAAAGTTGGATGCGATATGCACGGAGATTTTCTCCGCAAAACCCTTGAAGAGCAGGGCGTGGATACCACCGGCCTCATTTCTGATCCCGATACGTTTACCACCCTTGCCTTTGTCGCTCTCTCCGAAGATGGCGAGCGCACATTCTCATTTGCACGCAAACCCGGTGCCGACACACGCCTTACCACAGACGAACTCGCTTATAACGTCATCGAAGATTCCCACGTATTTCATGTGGGATCGCTCTCTCTTACCAACGAACCAGTACGCTCTGCAACACATGCTGCTCTGGCATATGCCCGCGACCATGGCTGCGTTCTTTCGTATGACCCCAACTACCGTGCAAACCTGTGGTCATCAGTAGAAGAAGCCTGTGAGCAAATGCGCTCGGTCGTGCCCTACATGAACCTCATGAAGCTTTCAGATGAGGAGTGTGTCCTGCTCACCGATAAGAGCGACCCTCAGGAAGCAGCAGCAAGTCTGCTTGCGCAAGGTCCGTCTGTTGTGGCGGTTACCCTTGGCGAAGGCGGCGCCTATGTCTGCTGTGCCGATGGGGGTATGGAAGTTCCCGCTTTCCCAGCAGTTGCGGTTGATGCAACAGGAGCAGGCGACTCCTTCTGGGGAGGATTCCTTGCGGCGTTTTGCGAAAGCAGCAAGAAGCCTGAGGAGCTTACCCTGGATGATATTGCGCAGTTTGCACGTAAGGGCAATGCCGTCGCCTCGCTCTGTGTACGCAAACGTGGTGCTATTCCCGCAATGCCCACCCGCGCTGAGGTGGAAGAATTGCTCAACCAGTAGCACTTCACCTCTTGATGTTTAACTCCTCTGCGATATAACGTCCTGTAATACTTTCCGGGCACGCCGCTACCTCTTCCGGCGTGCCCGCACAAACAATGCGCCCACCGGCATCGCCACCACCAGGACCCATATCAATAACCCAATCGGCGTTGGCGATCATATCCAGATCATGTTCAATAACTACAACCGTTGCACCATTATCGATAAGACGCTGCAAAACTTGCAGCAGCACTTCAACATCAAGTGGGTGCAAACCAATAGTCGGTTCATCAAACACAAAGAGTGCATCGGCCTGATTACGTGTGAGCTCACTCGCCAGTTTTAACCGCTGTGCTTCTCCACCCGAGAGCGCCGGCGTTGCCTCTCCTAACGTCAGATATCCCAGGCCCAAATCAGAAAGTACCTGCAGTTTTGTCTTGGCAGACTTCAAGTTTGTATCGATAAGCACTTCTCGTGCTTCATCCACCGTACAGGCAAGCAACTCAGGCAAGCTCATGCCAGCAAGCACTATGTCGTAAGCACTTCGTGCATAACGCACACCGCCACAATCGGGACAAGGGATATCAACATCGGGCAAAAACTGTATGTCCAGCGAGATTTGCCCTGTGCCATCGCAGGTAGGACACCGCAATGATCCGGTGTTATAAGAAAAAGCCCCTGCTTTAAGACCTTGCTCTTTGGCCTCAGGTGTTTTTGCATAGGCACGACGTAAATCGTCCAGCACTCCCGAATATGTTCCCACCGTCGAACGAACATTAGCTCCGATAGGTGTTGCATCAATGAGGTTAACGCGACGAAGATCTGAAGAATCTACTGCATGAACATGCTGCGGAAGAGCAACCCCAGCAATTGCAGCTTTAAGACCAGGAATGAGACTCTCCAGCACCAGCGTTGTTTTACCCGAACCCGAAACACCTGTTACTGCGGTGAGACGTCCCCGGGGAATATCCACTGAGAGAGGCTGCACAGTATGGAGTGCGCCTGTATCAAGATGTATATGCCCCTGGTCAAAAACCTCGTTTTTATCTGACCGTTTTCTTACACGAACCTGGCATGTGCCCGTAAGAAAAGGACCGATCCTCGTAGCTGGATTCTTTTCCACCTCTTCAGGTGTGCCCTGACAGATTACTTCGCCCCCATGAGCACCAGATCCTGGACCTATCTCAATGAGATGATCGGCATGACGTAAAACACGCACATCGTGATCGACCAGCACCACTGAGTTTCCATCGGCAAGAAGATCATCAACAACACCCAGCAAGCCTTCAACATTGGAAGGATGGAGTCCAATCGAAGGCTCATCCAACACATACAACACGCCACAGGTACGGTTGCGAACGGCACGGGCAAGCTGCACACGCTGACGCTCTCCTGTTGAAAGCGTAGCCGAAGCTAGCTCGCTTT
>URWR01000052.1 GCA_900551595.1 uncultured Coriobacteriaceae bacterium | reverse complement strand
AGGCGAGCCGCCAGAATGAGAGAAGGCAGAGCGAACATCTGCTGCGGTACGATTCTTGTTATCAGTCAGGCAGTCAACATAGACTGCGATGCCCGCGGGACCATAACCTTCGTAAACAATCTCCTCATAATTGGCAGCATCTGCGCCTGAACCAAAAGCCTTGTCAATTGCTGCCTTAATCTTGGCATTCGGCATAGATACCATGCGCGCACGTGCAACAGCAGCCGCAAGAGAAGCGTTGTTGTCCGGGTTGGGATCGCCGCCAAGCTTTGCTGCAACGGTAATGTTGCGCGAAAGCTTAGAGAACAGCGACGAACGCTTAGCATCGATGGCTGCTTTCTTATGCTTGGTGGTTGCCCACTTGGAGTGTCCGGACATGCATGTCTCCTTTACTGCTATATCTGATAGCCCTTGAATCGATCTTGTTGGATCATCTGCATCCTATATACAAGGACCTATGAGCCTTACATATATTACTCTTCAATGCTACCAGGACAAAAGATTTTTGCAGAATCATTGAAGCATCGTCATACCAAATCATAGGTGCGCACAACACGACGGATTCGAATCGTCCACGGTTTCCATATCAATACAAGAAATACTACGGTTGCTACCGCATGAACTAAATCAAGTGAAAAACCACCTAATAAAGCCGCTAATGCACCTGTGAGCGTAAGTGGATACACATATCCCACTATGTACCAGCCGTTTAAAATTACGCCATAGAGCAGGCAAGATAAGAATCCAAACACACTGACAGAGCGACCAGAAGAAATAATGCCTTTTTGAGCAAGCACGCCACTTAAATACCCGATGAGACCCCACGCATACATCTGCCAAGGAGTCCAGGGGCCTTGCCCGAAGAACATGTTGGAGACAAGCGCTGCAAGTGCACCAACCATAAAACCACTTCTTCTTCCCAGACAAGCTCCAGCAATGATTGTTATAGCTGACACCGGCTTTATGTCGGGTACCACTGCAAAAAGTACCCTGCCGGCTGCTGCTACTGCCCCCAATACGACAGTAGGCATAAGCTGACGCAGTGCTGGTCGTGATGCTTCATAATTTGCCATCATTCCCATAACACCAACAACAGCAATAAAAAGTGTCAAACCTGCCGCTGCCTCAATTCGTAGTGCAGCACATACAAAAAGTGCTGTAGGAACTGCAAGAAGCAAAATGATTTCTAGAATCTGTGTCACATGCGTTCTCAAAGGTTGTTGCATTTGATTTATCTGCTGTGCGTTGTTATCCATACCAGCTCGCCTATGAATTATCCGCCTATCTGGTTACACAATGCCATCCGGCCTGGGATAGAGGTATCTTGGCTCAGAATTGGGTACAAGCAGCACACGACTTCCCAGTTGTGACACAAAAATTCATGCCGTCGCGAGAAGAGGTACGTATGCTTTACGTAGGAAATTTTAGCTATAACGACGAAAATGATTCTGTAGATAATTACTGTCTCTTATCCTGTCTCGTTACGGCCGACAATGCTGATGAAGCGCTTGATAAGTTCAGCGATCTTCTCTGGCATTACCATCGCGATGCCAATACCTTAGATGGTGCTCGCGATATTTATCTCGACTCACTTGTCGAACTTGAAAACGTCCCCACCGAAGCAGTGTGCTGCCAATGGCAAAAAATTCAGCCAACACCTGATGGATTGTTTTCAATAACCAATGCCCTGCCCGATGTAGAACTCCCCAACGCAAACGCCTACACCTTCTATGATGATTCTGAGCAAGACATTGAAATTGATTTTGAGGATCTTGATATAGATTTTGATGACCTGGAAGAGACAGATGAAAGTCCTTTCCTTTCGTTTAAAGACGAATAAGCAACCTTCCTTATTTAAAAAAGATATTTCGTGAGAAAAACACCTCCGGTGGCATCGAACACGCTAAATTACCGTCAAACATGAGCGAAATATTGTCAGCAAGTGTTCGAGCAAACATGAGATCATGCGTCGCAATAATGGTGGTACACCCATTGTTGCGACGCTCAGCAATACCTGAAGCAACACGTTCTTTTCCTGCCATATCTAATCCGGATGTCGGTTCGTCAAGAATCAACAAATCCGGATTAGATATAAACGCTTTACCAATGGCCACCAACTGGCGTTGTCCCCGTGACAATTCAAACGGATCTCGCGAAAGCAAGTGCTCAATCCCTAAACGTTTTGACCAAAGCAGCACCAGCTGCGACGCATAATCATTGTTCTCATGCTTCGACAGCCAAGCACCAAGCTCTTCAGAAACGAGAGCGCAAGAAAATGTTGCCTCAGGATCTTGTGGGACAAACAAAGCCGACGGCTGCACACGTTTGTTATGTCGCAAAATGTGCTTATCCTGTGCTGTATTGAGATGCTTTACATGCCCACGAGAAACCGTACGTATCCCTGCTAAAGCGGCAAACAACGTCGATTTACCGGAACCATTTCCCCCAACAATCACACCAACTGTTCCTGAGGGAACTTCATAGGAAAGATTTTTTAATACCCAAGGAGCCGTTCGTTCATAGCGCAACCAGATCTCATGGGCGCAAATTCCGCCACAAGGGTTCTTTCTTACTGTTTGTGCATCAATCCTGGTGACACCATCCAAAAGCTCATCTACTGAAGGCATAGCAGGCTCAGAAGCCACTTCATCAAGTGTCTTGGAACTAACCCGTGCCTCCTGTATACCAAGACACTCCGTTGCATACGGTGCTAATGTCCAAGGTTCATGCGTAGAAGCCAAAATGGTAATGCCCAGCTCTCGATTAAGTCGAAAGAGTGCGTGGGCAAAATCTGTACGTGCTAATGGATCAAGTGAAGCTGTCGGCTCATCAAGTACAAGAAGCTTGGGCTCCATTACAAGTACCGATGCAAGTTCAACAAGCTGACGCTCACCACCGGAAAGCTCGGCACAGTGCTTATGGAGCAATTTTTCTATCCCGAGAAAATAGCACGTTTCTGCTACACGCCTATGCATTTCTTCTGATGGAACACCGAGGTTTTCTAAGCCAAAGGCGAGCTCCCGAAGCACTGTATCGCAAACGCAGCGAGCCTCTCCTGCCTGACCAACAAACCCAATCAACGAAGCTGATTGAGCAACAGAAAGCTCTCTTACATCTTTGCCAAAAACATGTATTTGGCCTGTACAAAGACCAGCTGGTGTAAGCTCAGGTTTTATCAAACGAAGCAGTGTTGTTTTGCCTGCACCAGTTGCGCCTGTAAGCAAACAAAACGCACCGGTAGATACAGAAAAAGAAACATCGTTAATTACTGTTTGCGGCGCCACTTCATCTGAAGAAGGATAAGAAAAACTCACCTTTTCAAAAGAAATTGCAGGAAAGGAAGAAGTTATTTCGACCATGTGATCCTCTCCAAGCAGGCAAGAACTGTAGGTATAAACATGTACATGCCATAAGGAAAATAGCCCCACCACACAATAAGGGTAGAAACCCGTGGATAGAACGAGAATTGCGAACAGGCAACCCACGCAAGGAAACTGCAAAGCAAGAGAAATCCAGCAATCACAAAACTTGTCAAACCATCTTTTATGCCAAATGGCTGATCTTTCCAACAGCTTCGAGCGATGCCTGATCCCCATCCACGAGCTCGCATTGAGTCGGCTGTTTCAATTGAGTCTGCAAGAGACCATCCCACAAGTGTTCCAACCTGCTCAGCCGCATACGATATGCGAGCTTTTAATCCTTCGTTCTGATCAATACCAGCAACTTTACGAACATCGGCAACCTCTTTGCCTCGTCTCACCAACATCGGAACAAGCCGAATTGTCATAGAGATGGCCAGCACTACCGTAGGAGCCTTGCCATTAAACAGCGTAAGAATACGATCGGAACTGATTACCACTGCCACATTTTCAAACCACACAATAGTTGCTACCAGCATAAGCCCCGCACAAAAGCCGTAGAGCAGAGCCTCGCTATAAATCATAATTGGCCCAATGTTCATAAGATAGGTAGATCCAGCCGCACTGAGTAATGGGTTTACAAGCGTAAGCAACAATATTGTTGGAACTTGCCAAACAAGCCCACGTAGGGTCTTTTCGGCCCCACGCGCAAGAAAAGAAAATGCAAGTGCACCAAAAAATGAAAGAGCAATAAGCACCGGCTGCATAGCCATCATGGTAAGAGCAATTATGCCGATAAAATACAGCGCTGGTACAAAAATATGAGACGTATCAAACGCAGTATGTTGCTCGTTGTCAGTGCTCATAATAGCCCTCTTTGCTGCCTAACCTGTATAAGGTCTATGACACATTGACATACGTCCAAACCATCGTATCTCCGTCGGAAAGCACATAGTTTGAACAAGTCGTATTGGGTTCAACACCGTTGATGGCATACACCCAACCAGATCCAGCATTCTCTGCGATGCCATCAATTGCCGCCACATACGTTCCGTAGCCTGTTGGCCGCGCATTAATGCTAACACCTGTCGCAAGAAGAGCATCGTAAGCGGTAGTACCAGACTGAAGAGAGAGCGTATAAGACTGTACAGAGCCGCCACCAAGCGAGCCATCTATGGTTACTTGGATACTTATTTCATTGCTTTTTGCAGCAGATATCTCTACTGAGTTTTCTTTAGAAGAAGCAGCAGGGGCATCAGCTGAAGATGTAGCATCACTTTGTGCATCTTCGTTCTGCGCGATTTCGTTGGCTGCAGATTCCTGTTCTTGAGTTTGCTGTTCTTCTGGCACACTATCTGCTTCAAGGGTGGTTTGTAATGCGGGTACCTTCAGCACATCTTCTATATGCCCCGGGCTCAAAGTGAACCAACACACCGCACCAAGACAAACCACAAAAATACAGCTCAAGAGAGCAATTATTACAACGCGCCTTCGCGAGAAATGACTATTGGACACCTTATGCATGGTCCATCTCCTCGTTTTCATGCTCATGCTTACGACGGGGTAAGAAAAGCGCAATGATCAATCCTGTACCAGAACCCACAAGACCAATAAGTGCCCACAAAGGGATAGGAAGCGATGCTTTGTGCACAACATTATGAGTTGACGACGTCAGCCTGACCTGGGGGATAGCCGCCTCAGAAGCCTCAGCTACACTTGTTTGCCCGGTATCTGCTTGGCCTGTGTTGGTTTGCGCCAAAAGTTTATTTGGATTCCGGTTCCGAATGGGCGAAGTGATTATTGGCTGTTCGGCTTTTGTATCGTCTTTCTCATGGGTTTCGATAATCGGTTTTGAACTTGACCCAACCAGCTTGACAAGAACACCTGAGTCATTGAGGTAATAGAGATTACCCTCCTCATCACAAACGATTTGCGAATCGCAGTAATTTGCATTATTCAATCCTGGAGCATACAGCAGCTTTGCTTCGCTATCCCCTATGCGATAGACATAGACGTTGCCACCACGCGCATAATGAGACCAGGTTGCATCGGGCTCCTCTGCCCAATTGACCGTAAAGTAAATATAGGTACTTTGGGGCTGTGTGGAGACAAGCGCCGAAGCCGCGCTTCCACCCTGGGGTAATGCAATGCCATCTGCTCGTGTAATGGTTTGTTCAACCTTAAACGTTTCAAGATTAACGAGTACGAGCGCCGTTGCATTTGAACTGCCAACAGCTGTACCACAGAGAACTGCCGTAGATCCAACAACAGTAGGAGCCGCCATACAGCTTCCTAAAACCTGTTGCTGCGCAACTGATGCAAGTTCACCATGGGTATCCACACGTATCTTATGAAGAACTCCGTCACGAGTAACTATAAGAATTGTGTTGTTGTAGACCACCGCATCAGCGCTTATCGACGATCCCAGCGCAAGGCAGTCTTGCTCCTCACCCGTTGTTATGTCAAAGGCATGCAGTCTTCCAGCAGTATCGCCTACAACCACAAAGCCATTGAGCTGTACTGCTCCTGTCCAGTAATAGCCTGCATCGTCAAGCGAGGCAATCCAGACACGCTTTCCCGTTTGAGCATTAAGAGCAACGCAGGAACCAGAAGAATAACCTGCAGACCCAAAAGCAGCTGTGCCATATACCACAATCGACATACCATCTTTTTCCATGATGGTTAACGAACAGGAAGATTGATCTGCACGAGCCGTTGACTCGCTTGTCCAAAGTCGCGTAAGTGTTGGAAGCGAGTAAGCTTCAACTACCCCACCCGAAAGCGGAACGTAGAGTACCCCTTGGGACACGCAAGGTCGACAGGTGTAATCAATCGAGGATGACAAAGACACACTGGCTTCAACTGATCGATCATCTGCAGATAAGCTCATCAAGCGATTGCTCACCGCTATAAATATTTTTCCCCCAGCAACGACTGGTTCACTAACAGGTAAAAAGTTTGAAGGATCCATAAGCTCTATAGACCAAGCTTCCTCAACCTTCCCCGTTGGTGTGGGCGCCTTGGTTACATTTGACGAAGCGGCTGAACCTATCTCCGTCCAGTCTTGCTCATCATCTTCTCCTGGCTGATCTGGACTTTCAGGAAGACCAGACTCGCCGTCTGCTGCATAGCGCCATTCAACCCTATCGCCCTCACTGAGATAGAGCTGCGAAGCCCCTACTTGCGCATAAGAATCATTTATCCAAAGCTGCCAATAGGCATTTGTTTCTGCATTCCATCCCAGAGCTTCACCGGTGTAGGGAGATGTAATCGAGGAAAGATAGCCCGCAGAATAGTTGTATGTGAGCCCCGCACTCGTAAGTGCTTGCAAGGTTGCATCTGCGGCCGTGACACCCGCATCGCATGAAATAGGAAGTGCTTGGGCCCAATATGTCTGTGTTCCACTTGCATCAGGCCCAACAATGGAAACAGTAACAAGCAAGGGCTTTTGAGCATTTGGATCATCCAGACCGCTCGATCCACGAACTACTACCGAAGCGGATACCTCTTGGTTTGCCAAGGCCTGAAAACGCATGTCATCAGGATATTCCTCAGCATACCGTGCATAATTTTTGCTCGATAAACACGAGGTGATGGTAACTTCTGTGTTATACAACGGGCGCTCACCGAGCACCAAGTTTTCATGAGCAATGAGATCGGGCCTACTTGAACGGAACAGTCGATATCCAGAAGTTTCTCCCGCACCTGGCAGATCCACGGTTACAATCCCACCGGGATAGGCATCTGCCTCTGAATAGGCCCAAGCAAGCTTGCCATTCTCATCTCGATATGCCTTTTGGAAGGGATGAAGGCTTGTATCGAGAGCAGAGAGATTTGCCCCATCTGCCAGCGCATCTGCATACCCCTGCTTTGCTTCAGCCATGAGGTCAAGCTCAGCCTGAATTTCGTCATCGTTCAATGGCTCAATGGTTAGATCAATAGATTTAGCTGCTGTAATAGCGGGGTTATCTTTACTTGTTACGGTAAGGGTAAGAGAGACCTTGCGTGCCGATTCACCAGGTAACGGTCGGTAAACATAGGCCGCATAACCATTAACCCTGAGAGCTTCATCGCTCGTCGTGTAGTTCACGTTATAAGATTTGCCATCAATTCCGAGGGTTCGTGTCGTAGGCAGCTGAAGATCACAATCAAGAGCGTCTGTATTTACTGTCTCTTCAGTGCCAAGCGTGCGTAACGCCTCTTCGGAGAAGCCTTCATCCAGTTTTTCTGCAAGCTCTTGCTGCTCTTCTGCCACCGCTTCAGGATCGGCTTTAATCACAATTTCATACGATTGTGTGTAGGTATCATTTTCTGTACCAGTTAGTGAAATCGTTGCAGTAAGGGTAACGGTCTGATCGGTTGCCTGGCGCGTTGGAATAGCGGTGAGCTCGTCGTCCCAGGAATACCCTGTTATTTTCAGAGCATCAGAATTTGAGCTCCACGAAACACTCGCCCAGCTTGCACCTGGGACTTTGGTAGGCAGAGAAAAGCTCGACGTAACTGCCTCAGCACTCTCTCCCTCTGAAAAAGTAAGAGTGAGCTTTTGTGCTTGCTCTTCCAAAAGAGCAGCCACGCGCGACTTATCCCACGGAATGGTTGTAGTACGCGCTGGAGTCCAGGTACGTGAAGCACCTCCTTTGCTCAGAGTAAAGGTAATTGTTGCTTGTTGCAGCGTTGAGTATGACCATGCATAGGCAAGGTCACTGGGGTTAACAAAGAAATAGGTGATAGCGCCATTATTAGAATCGGAAGTATCTATGCCTACCGTAGCAGCATCATTAGTTGCTGAAAATTCAACCGCATGCGTACGGACTTCAATGCCTGATACATCAACACCAAGTTCAGTAAGTTCTTGTATCACCATCTCGTTGATGTTGCTATCTACACCATAGATCGGATTAGGGCGCCAGTTAGCATCTTCAAGCGCTTGAATGGCTTCATCCAGCGCTGTTTCATCTGATGTTGTTGTTACAGCTGGTGGCTGGTCTTGAGTCTGCACCTCTTGCGCAAATACCTCAGAAGGGACAACGCTCATCAATAAAGAACACGTAAGTATGGTGATAAGCGCCCGCTGCGCAAATCGACCGACCTGCAGAAAAGATGAATGGTTCTGTGAATGCATGTGTCTCCCCATTACGCTTCCATCGTGCTCAGACGATTTGGATGAAGAAACACGCAAAGAGCAGCAGGCAAATGACCATGCCCGCTATTTCGTCTCCACTACGTGAGCCCCACCTTACACGCCCAAGGCAAATGCTTTCATGGAGGGCAGGCAGGTCTCCTGACTCATGATTAAGAGACTCGCAGAGACTCACGCGAAAATACCTTCTCAAACGGGTTGAGCTGTGTCTTCCCGTTCAATGGCATCTATTCTCGCTATCCTCAAACACAGTAGTGGCGGCTGTCCCGGATTCAAACCGGGTTCCCTTTTGATCTACTAAGTATGCAACCGTTCGAACCGTGCCCTCGGTAGTGCAATCTTTTGTTACGACGAAGTGTACCTATAAAAGGTTTAACCCTGCAAGAGAACTGAAAAAGAGCAATGTTAATTCTCGTATGGTTCGCGGCCAGGTACGTATCCCGACTGAGGCCATTGACGCTTGAGCGCCAAAATAATCTCGATGAGTCCCGCCAAAATAAGTGGAATGCTCAGCAGTTGTCCCATGGTGAGAAATCCCACAAGATATCCAAGCTGAATATCAGGTACTCGGACAAACTCTATCAGAATACGAAAAACGCCATACAGCACCAAGAATGTGCCTGTTATAAGGCCTTGTGGAGGAGCAGGACGTTTGCGAGAAAGAAGCTGTAGGACGATAAAGATTACAACGCCCTCCAGAAGAGCTTCGTAGAGCTGTGAAGGATGGCGCACAATCCCGCCGCCTGTCTCAAAGGTTACGCCCCAGGGTAAATCTGTGGGCTTACCCCAAAGTTCGCCATTAACGAAGTTTGCACAGCGGCCAAAAAACAATCCTAAAGGCGCTGCCATAAGGCCGAGATCGAGCATCGTACGAGGGGAAAGGCCGGTAAATTTACACGAGATCCATCCACCCAGAATGCCTCCAATGAGCCCTCCATGGAAGCTCATTCCGCCCTCAAAAGTCATAAAAATGTGGAGCGGGTGCGCAAGATAATAGC
>URWR01000051.1 GCA_900551595.1 uncultured Coriobacteriaceae bacterium | reverse complement strand
GATCGCTTATTGCAATCCCTACGCGCACCCTTCCTATGTCAAGCGCCATAATGCGCACGTTAGCAATCCTGCGTTAGAGCACTGCGCGCAGCTGCAAGTGCTTCGTCAATGCCTTGTGCGTTGGCGCCTCCAGCCTGAGCCATATTTGGCCTACCGCCACCACGGCCACCAACATACCCAGCGAGCTCTTTAATGAGCTTTCCAGCAGCAAAGCCGGCGTCAACCGCCTTATTATCCGCAGCAGCTAGCAAAGCGACTTTACCCTCTGGCGTCTTGGTGGCAAGTACACACGCAATAGGACCTGTTGCCTTATCACGAATGGCATCCCATACCTCGCGCAAACCCTTAGCATCTAAGCCATCGCGGCGGACAACAACACAGTCGTAGTCTGCAAGTTTGATAGCAGAGGCAAGAGCTTCCTCAATACCACCTGAGTTCGCACCTGTAAGCGCCTCGTGCAATTTCTTTTCTGCAGTACGTGCCTGGTCATGAAGAGCATCAACACGTGCAGGAGCATCTTCCGGACGACACTTAAGACGAGTAGCAACCTCATCAAGCAGCGTCAGACGTTCGGAGATATATGCCAAAGCGCCTTCGCTGGTGACAGCTTCTATACGACGAGCATTTGAACCAACAGAGGATTCGGAAATGATCTTAAACAGACCGAGCTCTGCTGTTGAATGAGCATGTGTGCCACCACAGAGCTCACGGCTAAAGGGCATATCCGATTCACCGGTGGATACAACGCGAACAACATCGCCGTACTTCTCACCAAACAGCGCCACTGCTCCGGAAGCCTTTGCTTCCTCGATGCCCATAATCTGGGTAACAATGGGCTCTGCAGCAAAAATCTCTTCGTTAACGAGCTTCTCAATCTCTGCAAGCTCTGCGGCAGTTACCGCTTCAAAGTGCGTAAAGTCAAAACGCAGACGATCAGGCGCAACCAGTGAACCAGCCTGGCTTACATGTTCACCCAAAACACGCTTAAGCGCAGCATCCAAAAGATGAGTTGCCGTATGGTTACGACGAATCAGCTCTCGACGATGGACATCTATTGCAGCAACACAGAGAGCTCCGGGACCAACTGTTCCCTGAACAACAACGCCTTCGTGAGCAACAATTCCACCGGCATGGAGTTTTGTGTCGCGCACTTCAATCTTGAAAGCGCCCCCAACTCCTTCGAGGATGCCAGTATCCCCAACTTGACCGCCCATCTCGGCATAAAACGGCGTACGGTCGAGCACAACAGATACTTCTTCCCCTACCGAGGCACCATCAACTACCTGGGAGTCGGAAACTAATGCCAATACTTTTGCCCCATCAAGTTCATTGGTATCGTAACCGCAGAACTCGGTTGCAGGATAGCTATCGGAAAGCGCCACCCACACATCGTTTGCTGCACCCCATGCATCGCGGTTAGCGTTTGCGCGAGCACGCTCACGCTGTGCTTCCATCTCGCGATTGAAGGCATCCATATCTACTTCATGACCAGAAGTGGCACAGATCTCTCGGGTGAGATCGATAGGAAATCCGTACGTATCATGCAATCTAAAGGCAACTTCACCAGAAAGCTGAGCGCCGGACTCTAAAGCATGAAGTTCGTCGAGCAGGTTCTTCTCACCAGCATCAAGCGTAGAGATAAAACGCTCCTCCTCAGCGTGAACAATGCCTTCAATGAGCGCGCGATTCTCCTGAATCTCCGGATAGGTGTCACCCATCAGGCGCACGACTTCACCGATATATTCGGACAAGAACGCACCCTCAATACCAAGAAGACGGCCATGATATACCGCACGACGCAGCAAGCGGCGAAGGACGTAACCCCTTCCTTCATTGCTTGGCAAAATACCATCGCCAATCATGAAGGTAACTGCACGAGCATGATCGGCAACAATGCGAAGACTGCGATCAGCGCTAGCGTCGTCACCATACGCATGGCCAGACAAACGCACACCTACGCCAATAAGACTCTGCAACAGATCGCCATCATAGTTGGTCGATTTGTGCTGCATGATGGCAGCAATACGCTCGAGACCCATGCCCGTATCGATATTGCGATGAGGAAGCTCCGGCATAGAGCCGTCTTCCTGACGATCGTACTGGGTGAATACGAGATTCCAAAACTCTAGAAAACGATTGCAATCATCACAGCCAGGTCCACAGGTCGGCTTGCCACAGCCGAATTCCTCGCCCTGGTCAAAGTAAATCTCAGAGCATGGACCACAAGGTCCCGTAGGACCAGCGGCCCAGAAGTTATCATCTGCACCCAAGCGGGAAATGTGATCATAAGGAACACCCTGCTCGTGCCAGAGCTCGATAGCCTCATCGTCGTCTTCAAAGACCGTCATATAAAGACGCTCAGGCGGAAGCCCCAAGTGGTCAGGATTAGTAATGAAGTCGTATGCCCAAGCGATAGCATCTGCTTTGGAATAGCCACCAAACGAGAAATTGCCCAACATCTCAAAGAATGACAGGTGCGTGGCATCACCAATGTTGTCGATGTCGTTGGTACGTAGGCACTTTTGGCAGGAGCAGGCACCAATTTCTGCCATTGTCTTGATGCCCTGGTAATACTCCTTGAACTGGTTCATGCCAGCATTGGTAAGCAAAAGTGACGGATCGTCGGGCACCAGCGACGACGACGGGTACAATTTGCAGCCCTTTGATTCGAAGAAGGAAAGGAAGTCTTCACGGATCTGGGCAGTAGTCATGGTCTTATAATCTGCGGTGCTCATGCGTCTCCCATGTGTTCAACTGAGGTTATGCAACTGTAGAAGTATACCGCGTAGGTTATCTTTTGTCCGCTTAAGCCCAAGGCACAACGAGAAGGACAAAGATGTATGAATAAAGCGGGGAGAAACCTTTGGTCTCTCCCCGCTTACACCGTTTGCTTTGGACTGGCTATTACATCACTGAAGCTATTTTCTCATTCGACGCACTCTTACGCCAACGGCCAGAGCAACCACGCCGAAACCAGCTGCAGCAAGCAAGACCGGAATGCCCAGCCATGAGCTATCGCCGGTACCAGGCAGCGCAGGTCCTCCCGCCTCACCTGGATTATCGGGGTTTTCTGGATTATTAGGTTCTCCCGGTTCTCCAGGTTTGCCTGGTTTATCAGGCTCTCCTGGTTTATCCGGATTGTACGTATTTGTCCACGCAAGGTCCGTAGATGCTGCAGAATCTTCAGCCGACCCCTCAACCGTAATGGTTGCGGGAGAAGCAACGAGCACATTGTTTTCCTGCGTAACTTCATAACTTACCAGGTAGACCGTATCGTCGTAGGTAACCGAATTATCATCACCAGCAATCTCCCATACCTTATAAGTATAGGTACCTGGCTGCTCAAACGTAATACGGCCAAAATCAACTGTCGCACTCGTAGTGCCCGCTTCAGGCGTTACAACAAGGGTAGCCGAAGAACCATCAGCATTGAGTGAAGCATTTCTAGGATACGGCACATTCACGCCCTCTGCTGCCCCTTCATACGTACCCTCAATACCAAAGGAAAGTGTTTCACCTTCAGTAAATGTTCTGCCTTCCATTGTCTTGGTACCAACAAGCGGCACCGTAACATTGGATGCGCGCTTCTCAATAGAAACAATCGTCACACCTGTGAAGAGTGGAGAGAGCTCCCTGTCCTCAAGATTTTGTCGCGGTTCGGTAACGTGCTCTTGACACTGATATATCGCAAGACCCGGCTCGCCTTCATCCACCGTAAAACGACGATCACTGCCTTCTACGGCGTCGTAATCAAGTACAGCATTACCAGCATCCGAGAAAGTCAGATGAATATCGTCGGCACCATTAACCTTTTCCCATTGAGTATCGCTGCCGTCACGCACCATACGCACGGCTCTCAGATCATGCAGGGTAGCATCGACATCATCATCGGTTGCAAACTGCACCATAGAGCGTACAAGACGTCCAACACCGCGAGTAACCGTCACGCCGTCGCCCGCTGCTCCAGCATCTGCAAAAACACCCTCGGAGGAGACAGTAATGCGTGACGCGCGCATATTCCGCTCGTAGCCACCAGGTGCATTTACCTCAGCAGCATAGTAGGTACCATCTTCAAGCCCAGTGAAGATCACAGCACCCTCAAGGTCGATAGCATCACCATCTGCTTTGGAAAGGGTTCGCGTCTCACCCGTGTAGCCCTCAATTGGAACGGCGCCTTCCTTCAAGGTGTAGCCACCATCCTCATCGATTGTCACATCGTTCTCGGTGAAGAGTCCCATAGTTGCACCGTTAATAGGAGCACCGTCTTGATCAATCTTTTGGACAATAACGCGATTCAAAATATTGGGTACGTACAGACGTGCAGAAAACTCGCGTGTAAAGCTATCGGCATTGGTAACCGCATAGGTATTTGCTGCTCCAGCGCTCGCAAGATCGTCGCGAGATGCAGTCGTATAGTAATAACAGCCGCGCAGCGTGCCATTACCATCACCAGAGCCGTTGAAATATACATAGTCCTGGAGACGCCCGGGCAGTTCCTCGATTTCTGCTTGCCATGCGCCTCCTGATCCCAATGTAAAGACCGCAGCAGAGCTGGATTCACCATCCATTGCTTTACGAAGCGCATCAAGCGCCGCTTCTGAACCAGTTCCTTCTTCAACCGTCCAACCGTCGAGTGCGTTACCCGTAACCGGGTGCCATACTCCATTCGCATCGCACTTCTCAACCACAACAAAAAGCGTGCCCTGTGTAATGAGTTCGTTACCGCTTACTGATTGGTCATCCCCATAGTTAATTGAGCCACGCACAGAAGTTGTTACTTTTGGTTCTGCGTAAACGCCCGTATTCCACTGATCTTGAGAGAGTAAAAAGGTGGCTTCCTGCTGATTTGCTGTCTGATTACCGTCGTAGTGCTTAAGGTAGAGTTCAATGTCTCCGCTTGAGCGGTAGCCAGCTGGGATCTGCGTCTCACGCAGGGTAATATTCCGTACGCCTTCATCCCAAAGATGATTAACGGTAATTGGGTAACCCTCATTATCGCGCAGCACAACACTGCCATCATCTTCCGTTACAGCTTGGCAGATAAGTGTATCTGCACTGGGCTCCATACCATCTGTTGTGTTGTAGACCTCAAACCCTGCACCAGGAAGCAGATTGCTATTCTGATCCACCTTCACAAGATCGGATTCGGGAATAGCTACCAGGTTATACCGCAGCGAGAGGTTGGAATCGTAATTGCCTCGCTCCAAGTAATAGAAGTCCAACGTATGATACGAGCCATCCTCAAGCGTATCCCCAGAGAGCCCGAGTGTGTCTTTAAGGGTGGTGTCGGTGTAGATAGACTCACCATCGTCATATTCATTGTTCATATTTTCATCGCGGTAAACGATGACCCTACCCGTGCGGAAATTGATCGTAATGGCTGCCGCATCATGATTGCCACCAAGGTCTCCCACAAGCTTGCCGTCGATAAAAATCCAAACATCGTCATCGCCGGAGAAGTTGTAGGTCACATCGATTGGAGTTCCATCAGGTGTGGTCGTCTGTCCACCCTCTTGCTGTACAAAGCGCGTGGACATACTAAGACCAAAGTAGTGATTCAACTCAGAGTTGATAGATTTAATACTCTTTGGAGAGAGTGTGCCTTCTGGCGTTAGTTCATCGCTATTAAATACCTGATCTGCCGTATTAAAAGGAAAGAACTGACCCTGCTTTGAGTTACCTGTTTCATTCACTGCCCAATTGTCGTACAGGGTAAAAGAATCGGTGTCTTCATTAAATTGGGCAAAGTTTTTGTGACTATCGTAGTAGTAATAGCCTTGATCATCCACTTGCAAAAGGCCGCTAACATTCGAGAAAGACTGCCGATAGTCTGAATTGGGATAGTCTGGATCAAAGAGGTAAGCAAGGGACTCCCCTTTAGTCTTACCAACTGCAAGTGTGGGATAGCCATCGCTTCCGAGCACATTTTCTACGATGCCTACGCGAGGGCCTCGGCGATCTCCAACATAGTTATTGAGATTGTCATCTGTTGCAGCACTCGTTTGACCCTCTGGGACCTCAACACTTGGGCCCATATTTTTACCAAAAAAGAGCGAGTGACCTAAGTTAATTCCAATTTCCTGCTGGCCTGTTAGCTGGTCATCAGGATCTCCACGACCGTTTAACCAGTAGTCAAAAAGATCGATCGTAGTACCACGCGGAGTAACGCCGGGAACCGTATGGTCACTGAAATTAACTGCACCGAACGCTCGTGCGGGGCACATGCTCACAATAAGCACCCAAACAAGCGAACACACTAAAACTAATGCACGCCACACTACATGAGGGTGCTCAAGGAGGTGCACCCCCCCCCGAGTCGTTTCAGACGTTCAACCATCACTCACTCCTACTTCAGGTTTCCAATAAAACAAATGGAAAAATTGAGAAGTAAATTCTCTGTTTATCAGTATAAGCCCTGAAATGATTTGAGAGATGAGCCAATCCGGTTAGATTTTTCTACCTGAAAATATCTATTCATAAGGTCTACATAAACTTGCATAAAGTGACCTCAGTGACATTGCCTCAATCAGCACGTATCCTTTTGAACACTCGATACACTATGCATTATCGTGCTTATTGTCCTCGACTGTTGTATCTGAAGGGGTATTTGCATTCTCAGAAGTTGTGTCTTTATGAACATGAGTCATGTGATGCAAAGCACGCTCCCAGCCCTGCTTCGGACGAGGTTTAGCTATTGCTTCTCCGGTAGAAGGAAGTGGTGCGATTTCTGAATCGCCAAAACGATCATCCCCCACCGCGTCACAAGCAGGTACTGGCGATCCTTGTGCATCTACATAGGGCGTACCGCGGAAAAGAGCGCCTTCATAGGAAACGATCTGTGTGTCAGTTTTTGATTCAAAATAGAACACAAACACGCCTTTGATGATGGCGCAAAGCGGCAGAGAAATAACCATGCCGAGTGTACCGAGAAGCGTAGAGCCCAGCACCAGAGCCGTAAGCGAAAGTACGGGATGAATTTGCATGGTGGATTGGTTGATCCTTGGAACAATAACGTTATCGGTAAGGTTTTGAGACAATACCGCTACGACAAGAGTCCAGAATGCCATGACAGGGCTATAGAGCAAGGCAATGACGGTAGCAATTGCTGCGGAAATTGTTGGTCCAACCACTGGAATAAAATTCAGAATGCCCGAAAGAACACCCATTATTTCTGCATAGGGATGCCCAACAAGCTTAAAGCCCACAAAAGCTAAAAATCCTTGGATGAGCGAATTAACGACTGTTGATCGTAAATAGCCACCAACTGAACGAGCAACAACAGCGCTTAATACTTGATAATCATGCGAACGGCCAGGGCCAAGAATGCGACAGATTTCCCTATTGATCTTGGGATAATCCAGAACCAGCCAATATGCAAAGACAAAGCCAAGAAAAACAAGGAAAACAGCTGAAGCAATATTGCTCACTGCAGGCACAAAGCCATTTCCTATTGCCGAAAGCAATGTGGAAACCATCGTGCCCAAAATACCTTGTACAGAATGAATTATCTCATCCATGCGGACATGCTCACTGATTTGCCGCACGATATCGTAGTTGTTCTGCAGATTGGTTATCCAGGAGCCTATAGAAGAGATGCGTTCGGGAAGATTCTGCAACAAGCTTGTCATCTGAGAAAGCAGAAGCGGGATCACAAGCGCAAAGAGCAGAACAACGCATGCAATAACTGCGATTACACCAAAGAGTGCCGCAAACCCACGGGGAACATGATGGCGATCAAGCCAATTGACAAGAGGAGAAGAAACGTAGGCTATTAACAATCCAATCGCAAGGAAGAGCAGCACACTCGAAATGCGACCGAGCACCATAATAGCCACTGCAGCCAGCACAATAATGCCCACCACAAGCCATGCTTTTGCACACATATCACGAACATGCGCACTGCGTTTATCGCACGTATTGATGCGGTTTCCTGAAATAAATTTTGTTGGCTGCATGGCTACTTCTCTCTTATTGTTTCACCAACACCTGCAGTGTTATCGTCCAAGACCCTCCGGGTCAATCTTTTCCTGAATACGCTTAAGAGTGCGTCGTAGCAAACGGGAAACCTGTACCTGCGAAACACCAAGCCGTTGAGCTATTTCAACTTGTGTAAGCCCTTCAAGAAAACGCATGCGAATAACTTCTTGTTCGCGCGGCGAGAAATCACGAATGGTATCTTCTATCACCATACGATCATCTGCTGAGTCAAGCGCTTCATCCTCGCTTGCATAGCGATCGATAATCGAAGGTGCATCTTCTTCATCTGAAGAAGATGTCTCAAGCGATACAGAGCTATATGCCCCACTGGATTCCATTGCCTCAAGTACCTCATCAACACTTGTATTAAGACTTTTAGCAATTTCCTCGACCGATGGGGTGCGTTGCAGCTCTTTTGTAAGTTCTTCAGTCGCCTGATTTACCTTTGCAGAGAGCTCCTGCAAACGACGGGGAACGCGTACACTCCAGCCTTTGTCACGGAAATGACGCTTGATTTCTCCAAGAATGGTGGGCGTTGCATAAGTGGTAAATTCCAAACCACGCGAAGGATCAAAGCGATCGATTGCCTTGATAAGACCAACGGTACCCACCTGAACAAGATCGTCTAACGGCTCGCCACGGTTCTTAAACTTAGCCGCAAGAAAATGCACCAGGTTGAGATGATTCATTATGAGTTGCTCACGAGCGTCCTCATCGCCGTGCTCTTTATAGCGTCGGAAAAGCTCATGGGTCCGAGCTTTATCCCAAGCAAGCTTACTGCGAGAACCACGCCGAGCAGACTCATGCACAGCATTCTTACTCGGCATGCGTACCCCCAGCAACCTTCGCTAAGCGAAGAAGGTTATGCTCTCGATCTACCTCGTACTCATCGCAAACCGCTGAAAGAAGTAAGTCGGCATAACGTAAGGCATCTGGTATTTCTTCTTCATCCTCAGAGGCATGAGAAAACTGTTCACCTAAGGAAAACGTCATATCAATACGACTGTCATCCAAAGAAAAAGCTACCTCACAGCCCGAAGTGTTCGTAGCACAGGCAAAGACAAAGCCCTCTTCTGCTGCCATACGCACTTCATCAACATCGTCAACATCCATACCGCAAACCACCGCAAGATTAGAAGCAAGCATACGCACGGTACGGGCAAATGATGGCTCAGCAGGAACAGTGAGTCCTACAACCCTATCTGACATAACTGTCCTCGAATTCTCTTCAGGATACTTGCACTAGATATTTCTGTGAGCTTATATACCCAAGCCCCTAATTCTCTGCAGCTGCATTATCTTCATTTTTCTCAGCAGTGTTTTGGGGAGCCTCATTTTTATCTTGAGGTGCAGCGTCAACTGGATAGGTAATATAAACGCGCTCACCACGCTCATGCTTTGCTGCTTCTGCTGGTGTTGCTTCAGCATTTTCCGCCTGAGAATTGCTGTCTTCTGGAGCAGCTAATTGTGCCGGCTCATCCGAGCTGGCATGTTGTTTTCCAGTAATGCGATGCGCAAGCCCCACCAACCCATCAGCTGCAGCATTTGTAGCCTTTGTTACGGCATCTGAAACAGAGGCACCCGTGCTTGTTACCGTTGAAACATCAGTCAAAATATCATCCACACGAACAAGGTCTACCGAGAGGGCATCAACAGCCGTACCAACCTTGTCCAACAAAGGTTCCACGCGAGCAGAAGCTGGCTCCAACTCTTCGGTAATGCCGTCGAGTCGCTGTATAACAGGTTGGGCATCAGAAAGTACA
>URWR01000050.1 GCA_900551595.1 uncultured Coriobacteriaceae bacterium | reverse complement strand
TATCCTATGACGATGAGAAACTGGCTTCTTCAGTGCAAACTTGGCGTAAGAAGACTGTTTCCCGCATGAGGGGGACAGGACTCTTTGACGATGATGGACAGGAAGCCGAGGTGCTTTCTCATGCCCTGCTCCCGATTTTGCAGCCTAAGATTGCCATTTCAAATGCCTCACCAGGGGGCGCAGCTTCTGCGGGACTTTTCGTTGGGCAGGACGGCTGGACCGCTCTGAAAAAGGATAAAGGTTTTCTTGGTGGATGGGCAATTTTGCCATTTGATGTAAACCAAGACTTTTCAGAGGTGTGCTCATCTGTTTTTGACACTGCTAAAGTTGAGCGTTCGGCTTTTGAAGATTCGGGATATATACGTGATTCAGAACGCGACACTTTAACTGATGCTGTTAATTCGGGGGACCTAGAAGCTCTAAAATCGATTGCCTGGCTGCGTAATATCTCCGCAGATGCACTTCAGGATTTATCTGATGCCTATGGAGCAAGTCTGGGCAAGAAACCAAAAGCGTTCGAGCTATGGACAACACATACTGAGGGGTGTGAGTTTGAGCCAGTTGGAGGTGTTCGCACGCCATTTCCTTCATCTGGCTATCGTAAAACCTCTCAGGTAACTGTCATACCCGCTAAAGGCTTCTATATGAAAATCGCAAGCGCTCCTTGTGAAGGCGATCCATTCACGTTTGAGTTTGATGATGAGCTTTGTCGAGCTCGAACATTTTGCCAGGTGGGCTTTGTGCGGGAAGGCAATCTTTTTAAAGAAGCATTCGCCATTCCAGAGTGGTATCCGAAGGATGCACTTTCTATAGACGATGAGACTTGGATTCCTACAAAGCATTAAGCAGGGCATGTTGTGGAATTTCCACAGACAGTAGGGAGGAAACAATGTCAGATCAGGCCTATATCAACAGCCTTTATCGGTCTGCTGCCAACTATAAAAGCCAGGCCTCGTATTGGCGTGGTCAAGCTTCAGCTGCACAGTCCACTATCGATGCTCTGAATCCTCAGCTTGCCCATAAGCGTGAGCAACTTGGTTATGCCAATGAGGTTAATAGTAGATTCCCCAGTCTCGATACTGCTATTGCAACAATGGATTCTGATATCAACAGCTTAGCTACTGCACTCTCTACTCAGCTTGAGGATAACGGAGCAAATTCGCAGATAACCATGCTTGATGACACGTACACCGACCATGCTACTTCGGCAAAAAACGCCTGTTCACAGCTTATTGAACAACTTCAACAAGAAATAGCGTCTCTTGAACAGCAAATTGCTGCTGCCACGAGCCAGCGTAATACCGCCCAGGCAAATGCTTCAACCGCCTCTGCGAATGCGTCTTGGTGCTACAGCAGGATTTCTGCTTTGAGTTAAGGCAATTGGTTTTATCTGGTGTTTTATCGAGAAAGGCCTGTTTGTATGGTTCTTACACAAAACTGGCTTCCTATTGGGTCGGTAGTTCATGTAACTGGCAGTGAGGGGCTTTACTTCATCATTGGTTATATGCAACAAACAACTGATGGTGCTGTTTGGGATTACGCCGCTCGTCCTTATCCGATGGGCTACATGGGTGATGATCAGGATATTTACTTTAACCGTGACGGTATTGACGGTGTGTATGGTATTGGCTTTCAAAACATTGATGGCGAACAGTGGCAAAACTACCTCACGTCTCTTGAACCGGAATACGACAAGTTGAAGGCGCGGGTTATGTCTGGGGAACATCTCGACGACATTCGTGCTGAGAAGAGCAGCAAGTAGGGATGGTTGCATATGAAGGATAAGGTGCTGCTTGAAGTTCTTCTTCCCGCAACGCAGGTGGTATATGAGTTTCGTATTCCGTTTGATTTGACGGTTAATGAAGCGTCGGCTCTCATGTCCCGTGTGCTTGCTCAGCGTGAACCACTTCGGTATGAGATAGCCGGCGGTGTAGACCTTATGCTTCGCGGAGAGGGTGTGGGTGCAGGCGATGCTCTCAACCCTAACGAAACCATCCGTGCACTTGTGGAGCGTGGTATTTTGTCAGATGGATGTAGGGTGGCTCTTGCATGAAAACAAGACTATTGCGTGATAGAAAAGCAGGGGCTCTTACGCTACAAATAACGCCCAGCAAGCATGAGCTATTTGAGTATAGCCAGGCAGAGTGGCTTAAATCCGGCGTGCAACATGGCTTTTGTACCTTTGATTATCGGCGAGATAGTGCAACAACGCTTTATTACGATCTCACCGGGCTTGTCAATCTCCAAACCTATTTAAAAGCAGCTATCAGTCTGTCTCAGTATCGGGTGCTGTTGGTTTCGCTTGCTAACGTAATGGATGCTTGTACACAAAAGGGTTTTCCAACAGCATCTCTTCTGTGTGATCCATCGCTGGTGTATGTAGATGCTGCAGGAACACCCCGTTTTGTATATGTGCCCCTTTCCGGCATGGCGGAAAAATCGGAGAATACACCCCTTTCACTTCTTCACTATCTCTCAAGTAAGAAGCACGTGACTTTTGCTGTTGCGTCGGATAGTTCGCATGCTGCAGCGCTGGATGATTTTGTTTCTCGTAATGCAGTGCTCTCACTTTCCGCGTATCGTTCGTTTCTTTCTTCTGAATTTGGGTCAGGTATTACTGGTTTATCTGCAAATCATGATGGTCGTGAGAACGCTTCTTTTAAAGCGGCCGGCAATACGGGTGGCATGCAGCACAACTCATCACAGAGTCAAAGTGCTGCCACTTCTCCCGTTGCGTTTGATTTTGTTGCAATGCTGCGAAATGCTCCATCTGCAACTGAGGTAAAAGCTTCGCAGTCCGTTGCTGAGCAAGTCCGTAATGCTGTAAGCGGCCATTCGCCAACTGCGGCTGTTCCGCCGCAGGCGGAGACTTTTGTTATTCCAGAGCGCATATCTGAGACATCCGAGCAAGTTGTTGGCGCGACATCAGGCAAAGCTACAAGCTCAGGAGGAACTACACTCCTGGGATCGTTTTCTGCCACCCGACCTTCTCAGCCTTTATCGGCAATTCCGGCAGTTCCACGAGCTGCATGGCTTGTCCGTTTGTCAGACGGAAAGCGATTGCGTCTACCCGATGAAAACCGCTCTGTGGTTGTTGGTCGGTCGACAACCTGTGACATGCAGTTTTCGGGCAATAGCAGTTTGAGCCGACGCCATGCTGAGCTTGTGCGTGAGGATAATACGTTTACGTTAAAGGATCTCGGCTCGGCTAATGGCACTTTTGTAGGAGGAAGAAGGCTTGCAGCGCAGGAAGATATGGTAATTTCTGCGAACGAGATCTTTACCTTAGCAGACGAAACGTTTCAAATAGTTTTTGAATAGGACGCAACAACTAGCGTGCCAGATGGCTCTGGATATATGAGCTGAGTTCTTGTGGCGTTGTGCCAATAAGCGCGTTGAGCGGAATAACGGCATCTTCAAAGGTATTACGTTTTTGATCGTAATATGCAAAATCAAAACCAAGGAGCCAGCGTGCGGCTGGGCCTGTCTTAGCTTTGCAAAGAACAATAAGAGCCTCAGAGGTAAGATGCACAGAGGCCCATTCTCCCCAGGCTTTTCTTACCATGCGTAGCTGGTCATCCGGAGCGCCAATGGGACCATAGCAAATGGTAATGCCTTCCTCATCGACAATTACACGCTCTCGAAATGCCCAAGGCCGAGGGCTGTGAATATCAGCGCCGCGCCGTCCAAAAAAGTCGGCGAAAACGGCTTTACTTGCGCCACGGCCTAGGTGGCCACTGGCAATAACATAGACTCCAAGTGCCGTAAGAACAAATGAAACTGCACAGAATCCTAAGGACTCTAGTGTTATACCGAGATAAGACACCACGTAGACACTAAGAGCATCCAGTAGAAGGCCAACGATGAAAAGACACCAACCATAAAAGCGCATTTGATGAGCATTGCGCACAATGCGATATGTCATGAAGAGCGGTTCATCAAAGGCGTAGTCTGCAACGGCAAGAGCAGTTTCTCCTTGCTTAGATGTATTGGGTTGAATGCGCATGAGGACTCCTTGATTTGGGAGGTTCGCTCTGCCCAACGATAGAGAATTGATATTCCATTCTGGTCTTGGCTTGGTAAACGGCTTGCAAGATATTGAGGGTAAGGGTAACGGCAAGGAACATCATGGGTGTTACAAGGGGATGAGGCTGTTATGGGACACGGCAAGCGTATTGATGATGAAGTAGAGGCAGCAGAAACACTTTCCAAGCTTGTTGCTTCAACTAATAACGGAGTGTTTTTTGGCGGTGCAGGCGTATCTACTGCGAGCGGAATTCCCGACTTCCGAAGTGTTGACGGCTTATATCACCAACATTTTGCCTATCCTCCCGAAACGATGTTGAGCCATGCGTTTTACGAAACGCATCCAGAAGAGTTTTTTGATTTCTATCGAACGCGTATGATCGCCCCTGATGCACAGCCTAATCAGGCTCACCGCAAGCTTGCAGAACTGGAGAGAAAAGGCTGGCTATCGGCGGTGGTAACGCAAAATATAGATGGCCTTCATCAAAAAGCCGGCTCTCAGCGAGTGTATGAGCTTCACGGAAGCGTACACCGCAATATATGTCAGCAGTGTGGTGCTGTTTATTCTGCTGAGTGGATTCTTTCTACTGAAGGAGTCCCTTCCTGTCCTCACTGTGGCGGACGGATTAAGCCTGATGTTGTGCTTTATGGAGAAGCTCTCGATGAGCAGGTGCTTGCTGGTGCAGTGGAGGCAATTGCCTCGTGCGACGTGCTTATTGTCGGGGGTACTTCACTAGTGGTCTATCCTGCTGCGGGTCTTGTGCACTACTTTTCTGGTTCAAAACTTGTTATTGTGAATCGAGATCCTACGCCTCAAGATGATATGGCAGATTTGATAATCTCTTGCGATATTGCTCGAGCGTTTAGCTTTTAGTACCTGTCTTACTGCTTACGAGCTGGATAAGAACATGTGAGACGTGGCTAAGCGTTTACAATTTGGGGAGTAAGCCATCTATGCTGCGTTGAAACTTTTGAAATAGGTGGTGACTTGCCGCCGCTGGGAGGGCCGGACTATGCTCCGAGAAAACTATGCTACTTGGCACTGTGGCGCATTTGAGTTGTCGCTTGCGCGCCCTCGAATCATGGGGATTTTGAATGTGACTCCTGATTCATTTTCAGATGGCGGCGAATATCTTGATACCGAAGCAGCCATAGCGCACGGCTTGGATATGCTCGATGCAGGTGCAGACATTATTGATGTTGGTGGAGAATCCACGCGTCCGGGTTTTTCGGCTGTGAGTCCAGAGGAGGAAGCTCGCAGAATTGTCCCAGTTATTCGTGCGCTGGTAGATGCGGGTGCTTGTGTATCAGTCGATACACGTCATCCCGAGGTCGCTAAAATGTGCGTGCGTCTTGGAGCATCCATCATTAACGATGTAACTGGTTTCACCGATCCAGAGATGGTTACTGTAGCCGCCGCAACAGATGCGGGCTGTGTGATTATGCATGCTGGCGAAGTTTCCTTAGGCGCGCATCGTCAGACCGTTTTGCTTGATGCTTCGGTACAAATGAGAAATACGTCTCAGACGACAGATGCTTCTTCAGATGAGGAAGAAACTGAGGCTCTGGAAAGCGCTGCACAAGCCGATGAAGGAGCGCATGCACGTGCGGAATCTTTGGCTTCATCAGCGCCTGGACTTGAAGAGGCAATGCGTCGTGCTGCTCGTGCAACGACAACGTCTACCGTTCGTCTCGCTGGTAACCGTCGATTCACATTGCCGGAGTCGGCTCCTATCATGCGGCAGGTAATGGGCTTCCTTGGCGATCAGGCTCGCACATTGTTGCGTGCCGGGGTTGATCGCTCTCGTATCTGCATCGATCCGGGCCCCGGCTTTGGAAAATATGCCGATGAGGACGTGGTTATCCAGCGCGCCACTGCCAAAATGGTGTCTATGGGCTATCCAGTCATGTGTGCTGTTTCGCGGAAACGGTTTGTAGGTGCTGTTTCAGGTGTGCATGAGGCATCTCAGCGTGATGCAGCGACTGCTGGCGTAGTGTTGGGTGCTGTTGCCGCTGGAGCAAGTATTTTGCGCGTCCATGATGTGGCGGGTGTCGCACAAGCACTGGATGGCTATCGCAGCGTTATGTGTCCCGATGTTCGCCGTGCATTTATTTCGCTCGGCTCAAACGTGGGAGACCGTCTTGGCTATCTTGCGCGTGCCACAGCTCTTATCGACGCTATCCCATTAACCTGTGTTGTAGGCGTGAGCCATGCCTATGAAACCGAGCCAGCATATGGAATTGCAACACCGGTTGCGAATTGTGTGGTAGAAGTCCATACCGAGCTCGCACCGTTAGTACTGCTCGATTCATTGTTGCAGGTAGAAGATGAGTTGGATCGTGTGAGAAAGCCCGGCGAAGAAGGGCATGGTCCTCGAACAATCGACTGTGACCTCGCATGGATGGAGGGCGAGATCCATGCAGGTCGGCGTCTTCGCTTGCCTCATCCAAAGTTGGGTGAGCGCGATTACATTCTTGTGCCGATGGAAGATCTTATGCATGATCCGGCGCGCTTCTTAAGCCATGCGGGTGTGCACATCGCTCCTCAAGAGGAACGAGTGGGCATTGTTCTTGCCGATCTTGGTGAAGTGAAATGGCAATGATGAATTCAGAAAACATGGCGCAGGACCTGCCTCCAATTACTTTCTGTGATGTCGTTGGATCAACCAATGACGAAGTGCGCAAGCTCGGACAAGAGGGCGCTGAGGCTGGCACCGCTCTTGCGGCACATGCACAGACAGAGGGACGTGGCAGACGTGGCCACCTGTGGCATTCGCCAACGGGAGGGCTGTATCTATCGGTTCTTTTGCGCCCTCAGGTGTCAATGCAAATGCTTATGGGGCTCCCAGCGGCATGTGCGCTTGGTGCCGTAGATGCTCTCCGCTCTTTGGGAGTGGCTGAAGCTGGCATTAAGTGGCCAAACGATATAGTTATTGCCGATCAAAAACTCGCTGGTATTCTCGTTGAGGCGGGGTATGGTGAAAAGGGTGTATTTGCCGTCTGTGGTATTGGCGTAAACATTGCGCCACAACAGGAAGTTCGTCGAGCAGTTCTCGAGGAATTTGACGGCTCTCAGCGTCCACTTACGCCGGCTTTTCTCTCCGATCATGTGGAACAAGTACCCGACTTTGAGCAGCTTGCTACCACCATACGTGATGCCATTGTAAGACGAGCAAAACAGTGGGAGCAGTCAATGGCGGGGCGTACTGTAGCTGGGCCGCTTGCCACTATTCTTGATGAGTACTTCGATGCTATGCCTGCTGTCGGACAGGTGATGGATGCAGTTTTACCTGATGGGCGCAGCATGGCGACGGGTGTCTTTGCGGGTATGGATGTATGGGGACGAGCCATACTCGTTACCCAAGACGGCGAAGAGGTAACAATCTCTGCAGAACAGGCTTCATTGCGTCGGGTTGCGAGCGATTAAGCAGACTGGATGC
Organism: uncultured Coriobacteriaceae bacterium; assembly: GCA_900551595.1. GTDB lineage: Bacteria > Actinomycetota > Coriobacteriia > Coriobacteriales > Atopobiaceae > Coprovicinus > Coprovicinus avistercoris. The sequence continues at coordinate 2,276 of URWR01000050.1, read as the reverse complement.
GTTGGGCTCGCTTGGTAGCTCTATGACGCCAGATCTCATAGATCCCTCGGATAGTGAGATCAGGATCAACCACGTCGAAGATATCGGTTGCTTCAGAGATGAGCTGTGCTAATCCACCGGTGCCAACTACTATGGCAGCTTTGCCATCTGGTGATTCTTGGGCAAGCTCTTGCTGAATGCGTGCAACAAGTCCTTCTGCCTGTGCAGCAGCACCAATAACTATGCCTGATTGCACGGCATGTTCAGTCGTTTCTCCGAGCGCATGCTCTGGCACTACCAACGGAACGCTGGCCAGTTTTGCTGCCTTTGAGAAGAGCGAGTTTGCCGAGAGCATGAGGCCGGGCATAATGGCGCCACCACGAAAATCACCGTTTTTATCGACAACGTCAATATTGGTTGCCGTGCCAAAATCAACAACAATAACCGGTGCACCATAGGTATCGCGAGCTGCGAGAGCATTTGCAATACGGTCGGCACCCACTTCGTGGGGGTTGGGCATGGCAACGGTAATGCCGCAATCGCGCCATGCGTTGATCATGAGAGGTTCGGTGCCCAAAACAACGCGCATCATGCGCTGCCATTCAAGTGAAAGAACAGGGACAACTGAGGCAATGGCAACATCGCTCACCATATCAAGACTCAGGCCCAACATGAGAAAATAGCCAAACAAGCGCTCATGGAGTTCGTCGGCAGTGTCGGTTGTATCGGTTGCCATGCGCCATTGGCGGCACGGTGTGCTTTCGGATGCGCCATCCTCAAACAAACCCAGGGTTGTTTGACTATTGCCCACATCAACTGCGAGAAACATGACAAAGAGCCTTTCTATAAAAGCACTTCATTTGTAATGAAGAGGATGCCTACTGCCTCATACTTTAAAAGAAGCATACGTAAAAAGGGCGCGCAATAAACGGTTTGATCACCAGAACGTGTACCCTGCGTGAATACTCATGTATGCGGGTGACGAAATACGTTTCCTGTGATAACATTCAACAGCTTGTGAGCCCTGGCAATTCCAGGGCAACCCCTGTCCTGGTCGGAAACCAGGACCTAACGAAGGAGTCCTGCTATGAAGAAGGGTATCCATCCCGACTACGTGGAGTGCACCGTACGCTGCACCTGTGGCAACACCTGGAAGACCCACTCCACCAAGAGCGAGCTGAGGGTTGACCTCTGCGACAAGTGCCACCCGTTCTACACGGGCCAGCAGAAGCTCGTTGACACCGGTGGACGCGTTCAGCGCTTTGCTGATAAGTTCGGTGGAGCTGCTGCTGCACAGCTTAAGAAGGCTGAAGAGGCCAAGGCTGCACGTGCCGCCAAGGCTGCTGAGGAAGCTGCTGCTAAGAAGGCTGCTCGTGAGGCTAAGGCTGCTGAGAAGGCAAAGCGTGCTGCTGAGTATGCTAAGAAGGCTGAGGCCGAGGCTGTTAAGCAGGCTGCTGAGGAGCCCGCTGCTGAGGAGCAGACCGAGACAGCTGCTGAGTAATGCAGTTTGCGTAAGCACAACGTATTACGTAACAGAGCGCTTTGCGATAGTTCGCAAGGCGCTCTTCTCTTTATTCCTCGTTAGTGCACGTTTTGTTTGCGTGTGAAGCGAGTAAAGAGTTGGTTGGCCGAGAGGACGTACATGTCACAGCATGAAGGAATCGCCGAAGAAGGCGAATTATTCCAGACTCATATTGGTGGTTCTGCGCTCACTGAGGGTGTTATGATGCGCGGCAAACTGAGCTGGGCTGTGGCAGTGCGCGAGCCAAATGGATCCATCTATGTTGAGGAACATGAGATTCCCGGAGCAGCGGATGGCTCGCGTGCAAAAGCATGGTATCGACGCGTGCCAATCGTACGTGGCTGCGTCTCATTCGCCGAATCGATGATCCTTTCATTTAAAGCTATGAGCATTGCCGCCGATCATGCTTACGACGAGAATGGGCTGTCCTGGGCAGATAAGTGCAAGGGGACGGTCTATATCGAGGAGGCTAGTGCTGATAAAGGCGATGTGGCTCCCGTTGCCAACCCTTCAGATGAGGGGATGTCAGAAAGCGCAGGCATGCTGCTTTCTATTATTTTGGGAGTTGTACTCGGCATTGGTCTGTTTGTGGCGCTTCCAGTTGCAGTTTCCAATCTGTTGATAGGTCCTTACGAGGCAAACAATGCCATTGCGTGGAATCTTGTTGAGGCGATTGTTCGCATTGTGCTTCTGGTTGCATATGTTGCTGCAATTGGTTTAATGCCCGATATGGCTCCCGCGGGCGGCCATACCCGGGGCGCACCGTGCCCACTTT
>URWR01000049.1 GCA_900551595.1 uncultured Coriobacteriaceae bacterium | reverse complement strand
CTGCCCAGTAATCAACCATCTCATCGGATGAAAGGGTACGGCCTTCACCCTTAAGCTCATACAAGCCAGTTTCCTTGTTGTAGCATTCAGAAGTTGCCGGATCCATGGCGAACATGAAGTCCTCGCCAGGTACAAATCCAGCAGCCTCAACTGCTTCCATCAGATACACAAAGGGTTCTGCATTGGTCTTGAGATCGGGTGCAAAGCCACCTTCATCACCAACACCAGTTGAAAGACCAGCTTTTTTAAGAGTGTTCTTGAGCGTGTGATATACCTGCGTGCACCAACGCAAAGCCGTTGCAAAATCAGGAGCACCGACCGGCATGATCATAAACTCCTGGAAGTCCACGTTGTTATCAGCATGCACGCCACCGTTGAGAATGTTCATCATCGGAACAGGAAGCGTATGGGCATTCACGCCGCCAAGATACTGATACAGGGGCTGATCAAGAGAAATGGCCGCAGCTCGAGCAGCCGCGAGCGAACAACCGAGAATAGCATTGGCGCCGAAGTTACCCTTATTTGGCGTACCGTCCGCCTCGATAAGTGCTTTGTCGATCAGGCGCTGATCGCAACTATCCAGCCCGATAAGAACGTCTCGGCATTCGTTATTAACATGAGACACTGCCTTGAGAACACCCTTGCCGAGATAGCGATCGGCATCGCCATCGCGCAGCTCTACTGCCTCAAATTCACCGGTAGATGCACCTGAAGGAACAATCGCGCGAGCAGCCGAACCATCTTCAAGAGTTATTTCTACCTCGACTGTTGGGTTTCCGCGGGAGTCGAGAACTTCGCGTCCATATACATCAGAAATACGTGCCATAAGGGCTACCTTCTTACTTACAAATAGTACCTCTAACTGTTATAAATAGAGTACACCATGGTTAACTCAATGTGAAGCAATAAATTCTACTAATTTGGTTGGTTTTAAAAATACACAATCCTTAAAGCATTTCCTGTTTTGTATGCCGATAGAAACGGATGAGTTTAACGACCCCGCCAGCAATTAATAAGCCACAACACATAAGAACAACAACTGATTGATCTGGATAAAAATCAAAGAAGTCGCGCCAGCGCATCTGCTCAAATATGCGCGGAAATGCTAATAAAAACAAAGGGGTGCCAACATGAATTGCTATCGAAGAAAAAAGGCGCCATCTTTGCCAATTGGAACGTACTGCATATATCACTAATAACATGCAGGCTATGAGGACTGCTATATAGGTGGCATTAGTATAAATATGCTGTTCTATCCTCTCTGATGGATTAACACCCGATGGTTGCCCTCCCACTGCAATCGAAACAATATCATCTGCAAGTGAGAAAAATGTCTCATTACCACCGAGCTCATCATTTGCATCTCCAAGAACTACAATCCCCAAGTCTCTATCAGGAATAATGCACATACGTGCAACGTAGTTTTCTACCTGGCCATCATGTGACATGACAAGCTCGCCGTCACTCCAAGCATAGGTCGTCCATCCCATTCCATAGTAGGTATCACCACTCGTATCAGGAACACGTGAAAACACCATCTGGTGCACGCTATCCGCATCCAGAACACCTGATCCGCTGTTGAGATACATCATCAGATAGGCTTCCATATCTTTTAAGCTAGCGCGAACATAACCAGATGCCGAATTTCCCCAGGAATCATCCCCTAAGGCGTGCACAAATCCATCAGCCACAGGCACGCCAAACCACGAACGATGTCCCGGTGTTGCCGTACTCGACATGAGGGAGGCTGCGCTGCCAGCTGAAGCCTGCATCATATTAAGTGGCCTAAATACATGATTCTGCACATAGGTGCCGTAATCTTGGCCACTCACAGTCTCTATTAATCGTCCCAATAAATCGTAATTTGCATTGGCATATGAAAAGGAGCCAAGCGTATCCCCCACCCTCGCATCAGCGAGTGATTCGTAATACCCAAAACCGCTTGTCTGATTGAGCAATGCACGCACAGTTACTTCATCGGGAAGCTGCAAATCTGACATATACGTACTTATTGGATCATCAAGATTGACGAGGCCTTGCTCAACAAGCTGCATTACTGCCACGGCGGTAATAGACTTTGAAAGTGAACCAATGATAAAGGTGTTCTCCGCACTGGAACAATCACCCAAGGTTGTCTCATAACGCACACGCTGCCCATCAACAATTGCTACTGCTATGCCCGGTACACCAGTTGCATCGGCATTCTGTGACAAGTACGAATCAAGCGCTTGTGAGAGCTGTGTTCCTGTAGGTTCCTCGCCAGGTACTCTCAGTCCCTGTGAGCTGTTGTATGGATCTTCTACCTGCTCGGATTCTTCAAACTCTCCATCATCATACGCTGCGTCCATATTTGAGAGCAGCGCCTCATGAGCTTGAGCATTTACAGGAACGCTCATTACCATCATGCCAATAAGAACACTAAGAAATGGAGAAAGTAATACGGCATATCCTCGTTCGTGTATCTCTCTACATATTGTTCTAAAAGCCCTCATAAATAAATTGCACCGGCTCAGTCATACCTGAATACACTAAGAACCATAGAAGAAGTGCTCCCATACCAATCGTTGCTAAAGTGGCACCAAAGCACACCATCCACCACGGTGCTGCAAGCAATAACCTATGTAATTGATCAATACTCATGTGAACATAGTCAATGAGACCGTGCTGCTTTTTTGCCTGACTCTCTCTACCCATAATTCGTCACCTTTACCTGTCTGACGAACTGTCTGACGAAAGCCCTTCGACAGATCCAAAACCAGAGCCGCCGAGAAACGCATCGTCAACACCATTGACGTAATCGTAGAAAGCTTCTTCTATACGGACCCACCCAATCCAGCCGGGATGCACCGTATCGCAAAGGAAGTATTTCTCGTATTCACAGCTAGAAAAGTCTGCATAGGGAACATTTGCTGCATCACAAATGTCACGAATATGCTGATAGTAATTCGCACGCTCTTCAGGAGCCACATCAGCAAGGTCATACCAACTCCCATGTACCGGAAGAATACAAACGAGAGGCTCCAAACCCACCTCATGACAAACCTCAAGAAAGCAGGCAAGATCTGCATATTCTTCATCAGCTTCATGGAAATTCTCGAAGAGCTCCGGCATGTACTGATGGTTTTTCTCCCAATAGGCATCGTAAACACCAAAGTCATTGTTGGTGCAGGATTCTTGTCCTTCAGTTTTAGCTTCACGTAATAATGTTTGCCAATCAGGCTCACCGGAAGACTGTCCTGTCATACGAACCTCTGTCTTGGAAGGAGCCAGGTTGATAATATTTGATACATCGGTGCGTAAACGACAGGAATCTGCATAGGCATAGGCTAGGTCATTGAGCACATCAACGGGCGTATCTTTTGAAGCAGCCGCGAGTTGATTTGCATCCACACCCAATGCTGCACACCGCTGCCGCACATACGCCTTTGTCTCATCAGAAATATCAGGGTTTTGAGCAAAAGCACGATAAAGAGAGTAAGAAAACTTCGTATAGAACTTATCTTGGTCGCCATTTCCCTTAAAGAACCATTGAGGCGACACTATAAGCATAACTTTCTTGTTTTTAACTCTGTCTCCATAGGCGCCTGCCGCTATAGCCTGCCAAAGACTTTGATCAAAACCTTCACCAATAAAGGTCATGTCGACGCCGGTGTTATTCTCACCAAAAACCGCCTGCGGACACATACTCACAAGGTCTTTAGAGATGTAAAACTCAGAAGAACCAAAGCAGAGATATCCGTCATCACTCATATTCGCAAGCACAAAATCGGCGTTCTCAGACTTACCGTCGGCATAGACATAGTCATAAAGCTTGCTGGTATCAGCCCGTCCATTACCTGGCAGTATAAAAGTATCAAATACGACCAACCCCACACCAAGCAGCAGCAGTCCACAAAGTACTGCAACGAGCAGCTTCTGGCCTGACCCAAGGCAAGACGTGCGCTGTTTGTTCAATCTTTTGTGTCTGTTCAGTTTATGCACAAGCGCTTGCAGACGAGAAGGGCAGGCCATTTAGAGGCGCCTCCTCACCTGCTCCAAAATCTTGTTGGGTGTATTCATCTCTTCGCGCGGGACCTCGGTTGGTGCAATAGATACTCCAAATTCATCTTCCAACCCAACAAGTAATTCAATTGCTGCCATAGAATCCAGCAAACCCAATTCAAATAAATCATCATTTTCATGGTCGCGGACTACAGCATCCCCTGTTACATCCTCCAGCAAATCAAAAAGACGAATACGGACATCATCCTGCTCAGCCATTGAAAACCCCTCCTATAAGTGTTGATAATTGCCCAGAAAAAATTGCAAACCCAAAAATGACGAGCTGCAACGTAATAAACCAGGAAAGTGCTTTAAACCACGCGCTATTCTTGTACTGTTTGTAGAAGGCAGAGCGTTTTTGAAAGCCCTGAGTAGCGGCGAGAAGTACGCCATGATAGAGACCATAGGTAAGGTAGTCGACGCTCAGTCCATGCCAAAAACCCATAATCAGCATATCGATAACAAGGCTCACCTGAGCCGTATGGATACGGTTATGCAGAAGATGGTGGCGCATGATAAACCGCGTAAGCCGCATAAAAACAAAATCACGCAGCCAAGTGGAAAGTGTGATGTTCCATCGGTTCCAGAAATCAAACATATCGATGGCAATAAAAGGTGCCTTAAAATTGCGTGGACAACGAATACCCAAACAATAGCTTGCACCCATTGCCATAAGACAATACCCCTGGAAATCAAAGAATAGATAGAAGCCGTACAGATAGGCTTGTTTGATTTGTGCAAGGGCAGAACCTAATGGATCTGATCCATTCCAAGGAATTTGCTCTATAAAGCGATGAATAAAGGTTGCTACCACAAAGTAATACACTGCTCCTGCAAGCAAAAGTAATATTCCGCGAGCAAGCAAGCCGGCATACTCATCTCTATCAGGCGTTTTATGAGCATCTGCTAAGAACCGCCGACTCCTATCTATGGGACCAGAAGAGAGCTGAGGAAAAAATAGAAGAAAGTACAGCCAGTCCACAAAACTCAAGTCTTGCTCTGAAATGAGGCCATCGCGAACTTCGATCACTATCTGGACGGCTTTAAAAGTCAGGTACGAGATACCCACAAATCCCCACAGCGGAACAGGTCCGACACTGCTGATTTTATATATCACCAGCGGTGCAAGCGAAAAAACGCAAGAGAAGCCAAAGCGCTTGTTATCCTTTGGAGCACGTGCAAGCCAACACACTGCAAGACGCTCTACGACCAAAAACAAAAGAAGCGCTATTGCTTCTAGTGGGTTTCCCGCTAACACACAGCAGAGAAAAACAACCGAGAGTATAAGTCCATAAAGGCGCAAATTATGCTGCGTTAGTCCCAAACAGGCCGCTGACACAATTGCAAAGGCTAACAATATAAAAAAGCTTGGATCAGCAAAGAGTGTCATGGGTTAAGCACCTCGACCATGGCGAGCGGGACGCGCAAGCCTCTGGGCGAGTTTCTTTCTATCCACTTTTCCATTCGCAGTAAGAGGCAGCTCGTCAACCACTTGCATCTGACGTGGCACCATATAAGCAGGAAGCGTTTTACCAAGTGCAGCCTTCAGATGACGCACTGCAGTGAACGTATCCTTATCTACCTCGCCAGCATCTTCGAATACCACAAAAGCGCCTAAACTTGTTACGCGTTTACCATGCGCCACTGGCACAACAGCAGCTTCTCGAACTCCCGGAAGTTCCGTTAATGCGCCTTCAACTTCATCGAGCTCAATTCTGAAACCATTTACTTTTACCAAAGAATCAAGGCGACCCTCGCAGTGAAGTGTCCCTTTAGCATCCAGATAGCCTAAATCGCCTGTACGATATCCCCGACACGGCGTCCCATCAGAGAGCGTGGTCTCAAAAAATGCTGCTTGTGTCTTTTCTGGGTTGCGATAGTAGCCACGCGCTACCGTGTTGCCACAAATAACAATTTCTCCCATCGTCCCAACTGGGAGTGTCTCTCCAGTCTGATGATCAACAATTAAAATCTCTGTACCAGGACGATGTTGACCAACCGGGAGAGGATCAGGATTGTTTAATTCCTGCTCGCCAACTTCGCCATAAGTAACCGCAACCGTAGACTCTGTTGGACCATACGTATTGACAATTAGAGCATCTGGGAAGCGCTCATGCAGTTTTGCTGCTGTTACATGATGAAGAGTTTCTCCGCAAAAGAGAAACATGCGCACAGAAGGCATAAGTGTTGCATTAAAACTTTTATCCACTAGACAGACATCTGCAAAAGAAGGAGTGGATACCCAGATTCGCACTTGAGACTGCGCCAAACTCGCAAACAATGACGCAAAATCATGTTGGAGCTCCGGCGAAATCGCAAACAAACTGCCGCCCGTTGAAAGGGCTCCAACAAGCTCGTATTCAGACAAATCAAAAGAATAGTGAGCCTGATCCAAAAAGACACAGCCGCCATCTCGTATAACAGGAAAAGTGCGGAGCCATTCCATAAAGTGCTCCACATTAGAAGCAGCAACTTCAATTCCTTTTGGTTTGCCAGTAGAGCCTGAAGTGAAAATGATGTACTGCGTTTCTTCCCCTGCAACACAACATGATCGTGATGGCATCGGGTAATCCGTACCACAAAGATGACTCATAGTCAGAATGGTGCAATTAGCCAACACATCATAAAGAGCTTCTGGAACCTCACACGTTGTCAAAAGTGTTGCATGTGGAATTTGGTGAGCAATATTTGAAATACGTTCAACTGGCAGTTCAACATCAATGGGAACAAATGCATGACCACTCATTAAACAACCAAGAAAAGCAGCAAGCGTGCTCACTTCTTTGTGACCCAGCACAAGAATTGGCCCTCGGCCAGCTATTTGAGCATGAAGCCCTGCTGCAACATGACGCGCCAAGTTCCAGAGTTCACCATAGGTTGAACTCATACCACCCGCCTTTGAAAACACTGGCTTTTCCGGTGTCTTGTAAACAGTTTGTTCAATAGCGCTGAGCAGTGCATTTGCATACTGCGTATGATCCTCAGACATCGGTGGCACCTCCCTAGTTCTTGGACTTTCAGGGGGGAGTCTAAGACTGGGAAGATGTGCAGATACTACCGTTCGCACAACAGCACAAAGGCGTAAAAATGGTTAAAAAAATCTGAAAACAATCATTCGAAAACCCCGCAGGTAATCCTGCGGGGTTTGAAATTCCTTGCTTTTCTATGCAACTGGTTCACTCGTGAGATCAGAAAGAATCTTCTCGTCGCTCTTGTCTGTCTTGGGCATAGGACGAACAAGCTGGAATATCATCGCTGCTAAAGCAGCAAATGCCACCACAGTCCAAACGCCAAAGTTCCCAAGAACAAAGAGCTCCCAGAGCTGATTGATGATAAGACCAACAACCCAGCCAAAGACGCACTGATACCCAATGGCAAACCAGAACCACTTGGGGCTATCCATCTGACGACGAATGGTTCCAATTGCGGCAAAGCACGGCGCATCAAGCATGTTAAAGGCTACAAATGCACACATTGCACCAACATGGAGAATTCCGCCCGACGTAAACATGCCTGCAAAACCATTCCACATGGTGACGGAATTCTCGGTGACATCGCCCAGGCCATACAAAACACCAAACGTGGAGACGAGGTTCTCCTTAGCGATAAGGGCATTGAGCGAAGCTGCAGCCGCCTGCCACGTATCAGCACCAAGCGGAGCAAAGATCCAAGCAATGGCACTGCCAACCATTGCAAGCAGCGAGTAGTCCATGTAGTTCTCTGGAGCACCGGCCATGTCTCCGAAAAATCCAAAGGCTCCGCTTCCTCCATCCCAGTTCGCAAAACCAAAGTTCGAGAGGAACCAAACACCAACGGCAGCAGCAAAGATGATCGTTCCAGCCTTCTTGATATAGGCAGAGACACGCTCCCAAACATGCAGCCACCAAGACTTGATGGTCGGGAAATGGTAATCCGGCAATTCCATTACAAATGGAGCAGGATCGCCTGCAAACATCTTGGTTTTCTTCAGCATAAGTGCCGAAATGACAATAGCAGCCAGGCCGAGGAAGTAGAACATCGGGGCGACCCACCATGCATCAGATCCGCCCACAAGCACGCCCATTACAAGGGCAATAATTGGTGTCTTGGCACCACAAGGAATCATGGTGGTAAGCATAGCCGTCATACGACGGTCTTTCTCGTTCTCAATGGTCTTAGTAGCAAGAACACCTGGTACGCCACAACCTGTTGAAACGAGCATGGGAATAAAAGACTTACCGGAAAGACCAAACCTGCGGAAAACACGGTCCATAACAAAGGCAACACGGCTCATGTAACCGCAATCCTCAAGGAAGCAGAGCAGGACAAAGAGCACGAACATCTGCGGAATAAATCCGAGTACCGAGCCAACGCCACCAACAATACCGTCAACAACAAGAGAGATGACGACCGGAGAAGCCCCTGCACTCTCGAGCCAACCCGTTACCGTATCGGGAATCGAAGCAACCCAACCAGCATAGCTTGCTGGATCGGGAGCATCTTCCTGGGCAGCCACTGCATCAGAGAAGTTCTCGGCACTTACAGTATCAAGGGCCTGCAACTCCTGGCCATCAGCAAGAACAGGATTGCCTTCAGCATCAAGCGTGGTAATAACTTCATCGTTGGTATCAACGAAGTTGCCATCTCCATCATGAATAGGAACATCCCTGGCAACAACACCGGCCGCAGCTGCATCAGCAACAAATGCATCAACCGTTGCCTGAGCCTCAGCGTCCTCCGGATCTGCACTCAACGTGCTCACCGCATCGGCAACACCCTCAGTCGCAATACCATCAGCTTCGGCAGCAGCAAGATAGCCGTCGATCTGATCACCGTAATAATGAGCGTCGTATGCTTCCTGCTCAGCGGTATATGCTTCTTCACTTGCACTGTTAATAAAGAAGCCATCACCAAAGAGATTGTCGTTCACCCAATCGGTGCCACCAGTACCAACGGTAGAAATAGCCAACCAATACACGAATACCATTACGACAATAAAAATAGGAATGCCCAACACGCGATTGGTAACAACGCGGTCAATCTTCTCAGATACAGAGAGCTTCTTTGGGGCCTTGGTTACGCAAGCGTCCATGACTGATGCAATCCAGTCATATCGATCAGAGGTAATAATGGACTCCGCATCCTCATCACGGTTCTTCTCAACCTCATCGATAAGAGCCTCGATGTTTTGGAGCTTGCTCTCATTAAGATGCAGCGGCTCAATCGCCTCGGCATCGCGCTCAAAAACCTTAATTGAATACCAGCGAAGCGTCTCTGGATCGCAGCTATCCTCAATGATGGAGGAAATGCCAGTAAGGGCATTTTCAACTTCTTGGGTAAAACACTTGGTTCCCTGCGAAACCGTACCCGAAGTTGCAGCTTCACGAGCAGCGCTCACCAGCTCGTCGATATTCATTCCCTTGAGTGCAGACGTCTCAATAACGCGAACGCCGAGCATATCTTCAAGCTTTTTGATATCAATCGTATCGCCGCGCTCCTTGAGTAGGTCGCACATATTGAGACCTACGACAACAGGGCGTCCAGTCTCGAGAATCTGAGTCGTGAGATAGAGATTACGCTCCAAATTTGTAACATCAACAAGGTTGATAACTGCGTCTGGGCGGTCCTTCACGACATAATCGCGTGACACAACTTCTTCTGGCGAATAAGGCGACAGCGAATACACACCCGGGAGATCTACAAATTCAACCTGCTTGTCTTTC
>URWR01000048.1 GCA_900551595.1 uncultured Coriobacteriaceae bacterium | reverse complement strand
AAAGCGCTCACCATCGTCAAAGTAGCCATAAAGGCCATCGCGGGCAAAGTAATACTCATTGTCCACGAAATAGAAATCAATATCGCGGTATACAAGGTGCTCAATACCGCAGTACACACTGCGCCAGCCAAGAGGTACGTAAAACTCGCATACATGATCCATGCGCGAGCGATACTCCTCTGGAATAGTCGCATACTTCGGGAGGATAACTGCAATCTTGCAGCCGGCACGGCGCAGTGCTGGCGGCAGAGAACCGCCAACATCGCCGAGGCCGCCTGTCTTAGCAAACGGCACTACCTCAGATGAGGCAAAGACAACCCGAAGCTTCCTTCTTTTCTTCTCTGCCATACTTCCTACCTCTGGCCCTTACTCTGGTAGTACACATTTTCCGGGGTGCCGCGAAGCTCAGTGCCTGCAGGAATGCAGTTGGCACGGTCGACAATTGCATTCTCAACACGAGCGCCACTCTTAATTACACAGTCCTGAAGAACAATAGCGTTGCGAACAGTTGCACCGCTCTCAACAATAACGTTACGGCCAAGCAGTGAATCGGCAACGGAGCCCATAATACGGCAGCCAGCCGAAACGATGGCATTTCGTACGTAGCAGCCGCGCTCATATTTTGCGGGAGGCGTATCGTGTGCCTTGGTCTTTACCGTGCGCTCCTCCGGGAAGAGCTGGTCGGCGATTTCCGGATTGAGCAGATCCATGTTGCGACGGAAATACGCCTCGGTGTTGAACACCGGTGCAGCATAGCCATTGAAGCGATACTCACGCACCGTTACACGGCCATAATCGTTCTCAAGTGCCTCAAAGAGGTCGAGATAATCGACAGAAGAATACCAATCGAGCAAGGTGAGCAGCAGCTCACGACCAATAACAAAGGTATCAAGGAAGGCCATGTCGCCGAAGCTTACTCCGTGATTGATACCAGTAATATTGCCGGTGGACTCATCAACATTGAAGCCCACAACATCGGCGTCAGACTCTGTCGCAGAGTTTGTCAGAACGGTAATGTCCACACCAGAGCGGATGTGCTCATCAACCACAAGGCTTAGATCCATGTTGAATGCAAAGTTTGCACCGCTGCATACCACATAGTCGGCGTGGGAGCGCTCAAGGAATACTCGATTGCTCTCAAGATCGCGCACAAGGAACCTGGAGCCTGCGCGAGAGGTGCCGAAGGCAGAGCCCGGCAGCACAAACAGGCCACCGTTTTTGCGGTCGAGCATCCAGTCCTTGCCGGACGAAATATGGTCGATAACCGAACGATAGTTATACGGCAATACAACGCCCACCGTACGAATGCCGCAGTTCACCATATTGGAGAGCGCAAAATCCATAATGCGATAACGACCTGCATAGGGCAGAGAAGCAACAGGACGCTCCTCGGCGAGGACGCAGGCCTTCTTGGTGGAGTAGTTCGTGGTGATAAGACCGATCACGTTTGCCATGTTTACTCCTCCCCCTTTCCAACCACAACATTGTCGCCAATAACGGCAGTGTCCTTTGCTATATCAACGCTGCCAAGAGCAACGCCTTCTTCAACGCAGGAATTCTCGCCCAAAATGGCACGGACAACCTTTGCACCAGCCTTTACCTTTGCACCCGGAAGCAGGATGGAATCCTCAACTGTGGCACGCGGGCCCACCTCTGCGCCTGTGGAAAGAATTGAGTGGCGAACCGTTCCGTAAATACGACAACCATTAGAAATAATGCAATCGGAGACGCTGCCTTCAGGGCCCACATAGTGCGGCGGGCGAAGTGTAGCGTTACTCATAATTGGGAAATCTGTTGAGTACAGATCGAACTCAGGATGCTCTCCGAGCAGATCCATGCTGGTCTCGTGGTAGCTTGAAATGGTGCCTACATCGCGCCAGAAGCCCTCGAATTTATAGGTATACAGGCGACGGTCTTCTCCCAGAAGCTTGGGGATAATATTCTTGCCAAAGTCATGCTCAGACGTTTGATCTACTGCATCAGCGCGCAGCTCATCGAGCAACAGCTTCGTGTTGAAGATGTAGATGCCCATTGAAGCAAGGTTTGAATCGGGCTTGTTGGGCTTCTCGGTGAACTTAATAATGCGCTCGTCTTCGTCCTGCGTAATGATGCCAAAACGGGAAGCCTCTTCCCAGGCAACCGGCATGACAGCAATCGTAAGATCAGCGTTGTGACGCTTGTGATTGGCCAGCATTGCATGGTAGTCCATGCGATAGAGCTGGTCGCCCGAAAGGATGATGACGTACTCCGGGTCATTATCCTCAATGTAGCCCAGGTTCTGGTACACAGCGTCTGCCGTGCCCTCATACCAGGCACCGCCTGACTCAGTCGAATACGGTGGGAGGATAGAAACGCCACTACCCATCTCGTCGAGATTCCAAGCCTCACCCGTGCCGATATAGGAGTGCAGCAAGTAAGGACGGTACTGCGTCAAAATACCAACCGTATTTATCCCTGAATTAGAGCAGTTTGAAAGAACAAAGTCGATAATGCGGTACTTGGCGCCAAACGAAACTGCTGGCTTTGCAACATTGTGAGTTAGGGCTCCAAGTCTGCTTCCCTGTCCTCCGGCAAGAAGCATAGCTATGCATTCCTTCTTACTCACCAGACACTCCTTTCTATCGTGGCCTTCCATCCCCTAGGGCGGACAGCTTTCTGCGTCCGCCCCAAAATATGTAGTACTTATAAAGTGCTCCTAAACGTGCCAAATGTCTTCGGCGTACTCGCGAATGGTTCTATCGCTCGAGAAGTGGCCGGAACGGGCAGTGTTAATGATCGACATGTGCGCCCACTCACGCGGATTTGCACAAATCTGACGGAGCTCTTCCCAAGCCTGGACATACGGCTTGAAGTCTGCCAAGACGAACCATTGATCGTTGTTGACCATCAATTCATCGTGTACCAACTCAAAGTTGCCATTGAGACGTGCGAGCGTTCCGTCGACAAGTTCATCGACTACGCGACCAAGGCGACCGCGATCGGCTTGGTACTCATTCCAAGCCCAGTAACCCTCGGCCTTAAGACGCTCGATATCCTCAACACGCAGACCAAAGATCTTGAGATTCTCAAAGCCCACGAGATCGGCAATCTCAATGTTGGCGCCGTCGTAGGTGCCCAGCATGATTGCGCCGTTCATCATGAACTTCATGTTAGAGGTGCCGGAGCCCTCCATACCTGCAGTGGAGATCTGCTCAGAGATCTCTGCAGCCGGATAAATAATCTGAGCATTGGAAATGCCGTAGTTCGGTACAAAGGCAACGCGGAGGACATCGTTGACACGGCTGTCGTTGTTTACGACATCTGCAAGCGAGTTGATGAGCCTGATGACCTCTTTTGCGAAGGTATAGCTCTGTGCAGCCTTGCCGCCGAAGATAAATGACGTCGGCATCGGACGGAACGAAGGATCGTCGATCATGCGGTTATACAAATCGAGAATCTTGAAGACGTTCAGCAGCTGACGCTTATACGCATGGAAACGCTTAACCTGAACATCGAAGACCGAATTGGGGTCGAGCTCGACGCCAGACACCTGCTTCACATACTCGGCAAGACGCTTCTTTGCCTCATGCTTTGCCGTCACGATGTCGTCAAGCACCGCGGGGTCATCGGCATACTGCTCGAGCTTACTGAGCTCTTCGGCATTTGTCATCCAGCCATCGCCAACGGCGTTGGTAATAACTTTTGAAAGCGCCGGGTTTGCCTCACGAAGGAAGCGACGGTGAGAAACACCATTGGTCTTGTTGTTGAACTTCTCGGGCGTAAGCGCATAGAAGCCCTTGAGAACATCGTGCTTGAGGATCTCGGTATGAATGGCAGAAACGCCGTTGACCGAGTGACCGCAAATGATGGAAAGGTTTGCCATGCGAACGTTGCCATCCCACAGTACTGCAGTTTGGGAAGCAAGCTCCTGCCAGTTGTCACGATCCTGTGACAGAGACTCAAGATAACGACGGTTAATCTCGTCGATGAACATGTAAATGCGCGGCAGCAGCGAACGGAACATGGGGATAGGCCATGTCTCAAGTGCCTCGGGCATAACCGTGTGGTTGGTGAAGGAGATGGAACGGGTGGTTATATCCCATGCCTCATCCCACTCCAAGCCCTTCTCGTCGACCAGCAGGCGCATGAGCTCGGGTCCGCACATTGCGGGGTGCGTATCGTTTGTGTGCAGCGCTACGTGATCGGGGAAGTGCTTCCAATCGGGACCATAGTCGCGCTCATAGGTGCGAAGAATTGTCTGCAGGCCAGCAGAAACGAACAAATACTCCTGCTTAATGCGGAGAATACGACCGTGAGGACCTGCGTCGTTGGGATACAGGATGGTCGAGATAGCCTCAACATCAGAGCGAAACTTATTTGCCTTTGCATAATCGCCTTCATTGAAGGCGTCGAGATCGAAGTTCTCCTCTGCGGGCTCGGCGCTCCACAGACGAAGCTTGGTTACTGTCTCTCCACCATAACCAACGACTGGTACGTCATACGGAACAGCCTTTACGCGATCTCCACCCTCGGTTGTAAACCAGAAGTGGCCACTTTCATCCTCGTGACGAACAGGCTTGCCACCAAAGGTAACGATAACCGAGCTCTGTTCACGACGAACCTCCCAAGGGAAGCCGCGCTCAAGCCAGTTATCGGTCTCTTCGACCTGACATCCATTAACAATTGCCTGGTGGAATAGGCCATAGCGATAACGCATACCGTTGCCATAGCCCATGATGCCCTCTGTTGCCATGGAGTCCATGAAGCAGGCAGCGAGACGGCCAAGGCCGCCGTTGCCCAGACCAGGATCCTGTTCCTGGGCAAGAATGTTGTCGAGAGAAAGACCTAACTCAGCAAGGCCCTCTTCTACAAGATCGCGGACACCATAGTTAATAAGATAGTTGTCCAGCAGCGGTCCGATAAGGAACTCGAGTGAGAAGTAATACACCTTCTTCTTTTGTTCCTGCTGAGCTAGCTCATTGGTTTTTACGCCAATAGCACGGGACTTGGCAGCCACGATGCTTGCAAGCGCTTGGAAGCGCTCAGCATCGGTGCAGTCTTCGTACGTCCTGCCAATGAGCGTCTGGCACGACGACTCAAACAGGTCGACGAAGTCCTCTTTACTGTCGAAGATCCTTTGCATGAAAAGAAACCCCCTCCTCGGTATTTGGACCGAAAGTCCAACACCTTCTTGCTACATGCCATCCTCTGCAGAGGATGTGCGTCAGTGCTACTTCTTATGTTTGTTCTTAGACGAACTGCTCTTTTTTGCAGAAGTAGCCGTATCGCCGCTTTTCTTTGCTGTGCCCGTCGCCTTCTTAGATGTCTTTTTTCTACTTGCCGAAGTTTTTGTAGCCACCTTTTTCTTCTTTGGCTTTGGCCTCGGCTTTGGCTTGGTGCACTTAAGAATCATACCGCCAAGTGGTGGCACTCTGACAACAATTGATTGTTCTCTACCATTCCAAGGCTCAATGCTTGCCTCGGCGGGAAGTGTATTGATAACCCCTGAACCACCGTAACGCTCATCGTCGCTGTTAAAGATTTCGGTCCAGGTACCATAGGTCGGCACACCAATGCGATACTCCTCATATGCACGAGGATCGAAGTTGATAAGGACTACCAAATCCTCTTTTTCGGTATCGCCGTGGCGGATAAAGCTGATAAGAGATTGGTCCGCATCGTCGGCGTCAATCCACTCAAAGCCTTTTTGCTCGTAGGCATATTCCCAAAGCGCAGGCTCCTCCTTGTAAAGCTTGTTGAGCGCGGCGATAAAATCGCGCTGCTTACGATGGGCTTCATATTCATCAGCCAAGAACCACTGAATGGACTCGTAGTAGCGCCATTCAATCCACTGTGCAATTTCATTGCCCATAAAGTTGAGCTTTGCACCTGGATGTGTCATCTGATACATGGCCAGCGAGCGCATACCAGCAAACTGACGCCAATAATCGCCTGGCATACGCGTAATGAGCGAGCATTTGCCGTGGACAACCTCATCGTGCGAAAGCGGCAAGACGAAGTTCTCGTTAAAGGCATACATGAGTGAGAAGGTAAGCAAACCGTGGTTGCCCGGACGCCAGGGGAAGTCGGTTTGCATGTAGTGCAGCGTATCGTTCATCCAGCCCATGTCCCACTTATAGTGGAAGCCCAGGCCATCCTCCTCGGGCGGATAGGTAACAAGCGGCCAAGCTGTGGATTCCTCGGCAATCATTATGACGTCGGGGCAGTAGGAGCTTACCGTCGTATTGAGCTTACGGATGAAGTCGATAGCATCAAGATCGCCCTCGTCACCATACTTGTTGAACTTCTTCTTCGCAGGATCATCCACGCCAAAGTTGAGATACAGCATGCTTGAGACGCCATCTACACGGATGCCGTCTGCATGGAAGCATTCAATCCAGTACAGTGCATTGGAGATAAGGAAGCTGCGAACTTCTCCTCTGCCAAAATCAAACTTATGCGTGCCCCAATTGGGATGAATTTCACGCTCGTACAGCATGGTGCCGTTAAAGGTCGCAAGACCCTGAGCATCCGCGCAAAAACCTCCGGGCGTCCAGTCCAAAATAACGCCAATGCCGGCCTGGTGAAGCGCATCAATCAGGCGACGCATGCCATTTGGATCGCCAAAGCGTGAAGTGGGCGCATAATAGCCGGTTGTCTGATAGCCCCATGAGCCATCAAATGGATGTTCCATAAGCGGAAGCAGCTCAACATGCGTATAACCCATTTCCTTTACATAGGCGGGCAATTCGCGTGCTAAATCGTCATAGGAATAATATTCACCGCGCTGAGCAGGGAATGGATCCATCGGCCCAGGGTAATTTCCATTCTCATCTGGATCTCCTTGAGGCTCGTCACCATGACGGCGCCAGGATCCAGCATGTACTTCATAGATATTGAGCGGCATGTGCATATGGTCGGTCTTTTTGCGATTTGCCATCCAGACATCGTCGCCCCACTCGTACTCAGGGCCTCCCCATGCTCTGGATGCTGTACCAGGGATTTCTTCTGACCAGAAGCCATACGGATCGGCCTTGTAAAGCAGCTCGCCATTCTCAGTTTCGATAACGTATTTATACAGATCGCCAGAAGTAACGCCAGGAATAAAGCCTTCCCAGATACCCCCGCTCTCACGCTCAGTTAGTTGATATTGCCCCTCTTGCCAGCCATTGAAACTGCCAATAACGCACACAGAATGCACGTGGGGAGCCCAGACAGCAAAGTGAAAACCTTCTTCGCCATTCTCGAAGCTTGGGTGGGCACCCAGCTTTTCATAGCTGCGGAACCACTCGCCTTTTCCCATAACATACACATCGGTATCGGTAACACGATAGAGATCGGCGGTATCCTTCATGTTGGCTCCATCTCTCGGAACTACCTATTTACAGATGCCCGACAACAGCAGGCTGCTCTCATATGTCATATGACAAGCAGCGCGTTGTTTGCCGCGCATCTCATATAGCCTGAATGAGAATATGCGTATTTAGTGTAACTATCTTAAAGTTCATGACACCTCCGGAGAGGACTGGCGGCATGACTGTTCCGCGGGCGGACGACAAATCAGTCCTACCTATAACTATAAAAATAACCCGCCGAAACAATATCCGGCGGGTTATTAGGTTTTTGTTAAGAGTTAAGCACGTCTTTAATTAGTAATTAACGACCTGCTCCTCGAAATAGGCCTGTGGATGATTGCAAACCGGGCAAACCTCCGGAGCGGTCGGACCAACATGCAGATGACCGCAATTGAGGCACTTCCAAACCTTTACACCCTCGCGGCTAAAGACATTGCCAGCCTCAACAGACTCGAGCAGCTTGTTATAGCGCTCCTCATGATGCCTCTCAACATCGCCTACCATCTCGAACTTAGCAGCAATCTCTGCGAAGCCTTCGTCCCTTGCTGTCTCGGCAAAGCCCTTGTACATGTCTGTCCACTCGTAGTTCTCACCAGCAGCTGCATCGGCAAGGTTGGTAGCGGTATCGGGAACTGCGCCGTCATGGAGATACTTGAACCAAAGCTTGGCGTGCTCACGCTCGTTACCGGAAGTCTCGGTAAAGATATTTGAAATCTGAACGTAGCCGTCCTTCTTTGCCCTCGAAGCATAGTAGCCATACTTGATTGATGCTTGAGACTCACCCGCAAAAGCTGCCTCAAGATTCTTTTTTGTTTGCGAGGTCTCAAAATCTGTGGCCATAATTTCCTCCAATATTCACGTAAACGTGCTCCTGAAAACACATCTTATGTCTAGCTTACCCACATACCTACAATTCAAATCACTGTAAAGCCAACGCTTATCGGTGAAAACCAATTGGCAACCGCAGATGGGCGAACACAGGCCGTTTCATGAATAGTTATGCGTGCCACATCTCATTTTCTTCTGTGCAAAATCCTTCACGTACAAGCTCGGAGAGTACATCTTGAAGCTCAGCCGGCGCAACAGGCGCCCTACCTTCAGATACCTCCTGCTCATCAAGCGCGCCTGAGAGTTCATCAAACGACAAAGAGTTCGGACGTGCTGCAAGGAGTATGCGCAGCACCTCTGCGCGCTTTTGGCGATGAGATCCTTCAAACTTGGATTGTTTGGTGTGAGTTCGAGATCTCCTTGATGGATTGGGGATGGTTTGTTTGAGATATGCCCCGTAATCTAACAGCGCGTAATACCAGGTACGTGGATCATCGTGTGGATCTGTATCGTCCTTCGGGCACGTGGCGGCAACCAGCGGCGTGAGAGCTGAGTCAGGTACTCCCTCCGCTTCTGGAAACAACTCATGAAGGAATACAGTTCGAACATTGGTCTCGAGATACACGCCGGGCAGATTATGTGCAAATGCACGAATTCCGGCAGCAGTTGCCGGACCAATACCAGGTAAAGCCACGAGTTCATGCTCGTCCTCGGGCATTACTCCGCCATTTTTATCAAGAATTTGGGCCGCTTTATGCAGTGAAAGTGCCCGTCGATTGTAACCGAGGCCTTGCCACTCCTCTAACACATCAGCGGCATCCGCATCGGCCAAAACCGCTACGTTTGGAAAACGACGCAACCAATGCTGCCAGCGCCCATCCACACGAGCAACTTGGGTTTGTTGGAGCATAACCTCAGAGATCCAAATAGCATATGGATCGCGCGTGTGGCGCCAAGGCAAATCTCGCCAAAGCTCCTTGCCGCGTTCCAAAACCTTTGCTCGAAAAGCCTCCAGCTGCTCGGAAAGATCCAACTTGCTTTCATTTACGCAACCAGCACCAACAGCTTTATCAGTAGGGCAGCTTTTATCAGCACTTTCTTTCGTATGTAGGGAGCTCATTGTTTCTCTCTCTTATGATGTCGCCATGAACGAGCGCCCTATCCGATGCCCCTTGCCTTAGAAGTGACATCGGCAACAAAACCTGCCTCACTCGAACAGATTTGATGGAATAGAAGGACGCTTTCCGTCTATCACGACATCATACAGAGAGATTGAGCCGAGATATGCTGACAGGAGCCTGTTCGCATCACTCCACACCGGATTGAAGGCGCAAGCTGCCTTCCTGGCACAGGGGCTCTCCGATTGGTCGGAATCGCAGTATGCTATATGAATGGGACCTTGTAATGCTTCAATAATATTGAGAAGGGTCAGTTTCTTAGCATCGCACGCAAGGCGCATGCCACCACGAGACCCGCGCAAGCTCTCCACAATGCCACAGTTCACTAAATCATGTTGAATGGAGCGAGCAAACGAATACGGAATGGCATTCCGCTCGGCCACAGCTCTCACAGAGATAACACTATCGGGCTCACGCACCAACTCTGCAAGCATTCGCAAAGCGTAGTCCGTTTTTCTGGAGACCTCCAAAATAAACTCCCTCTA
>URWR01000047.1 GCA_900551595.1 uncultured Coriobacteriaceae bacterium | reverse complement strand
TCCTCGGCCTGATCGTTCCGATTTCGCTCGCCATCTTCCTCAATGAAATGCGGCTTGGCATTTACAAGCGCGTGGTGCAGAGCGTCACGTTCAAGTGCCCGGTGCGCTTCTTCTGGGAGGAGGTTCCCGGCGAGGCGGATGGGTATACGGCGGTGACGCCCGACTCGTTTGATGCGGACGGGAATTTCCGAGATGACGAGACACACGTCGAGACGGTGGGGATTCTAAAGCGTCGATAACCTATCAAACACTAGGCGATAGATACCCGTCCGTCGGCATCAACCTGGACACGACCCTCAGCAAGCAGCTCGATAACCTGCGGATAAAGCACATGCTCAACCTCATGAATTGCTGCTTCAAGCTCGTCGCGCGTCATACCCTCTTTAATACGGACGGCCTCTTGAGCAATGATGGGGCCTTGGTCATAAACGGCATTTGCAAAATGCACGGTGACGCCTGTTATCTTTACTCCACGAGCATAGGCATCATCAATTCCGTGTGCCCCCTGAAAACTCGGAAGAAGCGCTGGATGTATGTTTACAACACGATCGGGGAATCCTAGCAAAACTGGCTCATGCACCTTGCGCATATATCCCGCCATAATGACGTAGTCAACATCATGCTGTTTAAGCTCTGCCGCAATAACTTGGTCAGCAATGAGAGGCTCTTTATAGAGTTCGCGAGCAATAGTAAGCGTTGGAATATGAGCTTCCTTGGCGCGAATAAGACCATAGGCATCCGCACGACTACTAATGACAAGTTCTACACGTGCATTGATTTTCTCTGCGGCAATTGCATCGATAATAGCCTGAAGATTTGTACCGCTTCCGGAGAGCAACACACCCAAGCGAAGTGGACTCATATCCCCTTCAGAACGTTTAGCAGCAATGCGCTGCTGCAAATCATTGCCACACGTCCCCAAACAAAGCTTTTCGTTGCTGCTCTCCATCGGATCTCCCAATTAAACTAAGTGTTTACCAGCAGTTTTTACATCTGATCTGCGTAACGAACCTGACCTGTACCCTCAACACACGTGCCAACAACAAAAGGCTTTTCACCGAGGCCCTCAAGCTCGCTGCGAACCGCATCAGCATCTTCCGGCGCACAGATAATGCAGAGACCAACACCCATATTGAAGGTCTTGCATGCCTCATTCGGAGATAGATTGGCACGACGGCAGATCTCAGAAATGACAGGCGGAACGTCCCAAGCAAATGTTGCAGCTACTCCAGGAGTATCTCCTGTGCCAGCTTCAATCGTACGATCGACAATGGCATCCACCGTATCGGGAAGAGCACGATCGAGATTTTCTGAAATACCACCACCGGTAATATGAGCAAGAGCCTTTATCGGAGTTCCTGCTGCAAGAGCCTTAAGAATGGGTTTCACATAAATACGTGTTGGCTTCATCACTGCGTCTGCCATAGATTCGCCGAGGTTCTCATCAAACGCCTCGAGCTTACCGCGGCATTCCTCAGCCTCGGGTGTTCCCGGCACAAGACCATCTACGCCGAGCACACGGCGCACGAGCGAATAACCATTGGAATGAACACCTGTTGATGCCAAGCCAAAAATCACATCGCCTGGGCGAACTGTTTCAGGATCAAGCATGCGAGCACGATCAACGGCACCGACTGCAAAGCCTGCCAAATCATAATCGTCAGCACGCATAACGCCCGGGTGCTCAGCCATCTCTCCACCAACAAGCGCACAGCCAGCCAGACGGCACCCTTCGGCAATACCGCTCACAATTTTTGCCATACGATCTGCTTCAAGATGACCAATGGCCACATAATCAAGGAAGAAAAGGGGTTCTGCGCCAGACGCCAAAATATCGTTTACGCACATAGCAACGAGATCTTGACCCACCGTTTCATGGCGATCGAGCAGCTGAGCTAAAGCGAGCTTTGTGCCTACGCCATCAGTTCCGGAGATAAGAACTGGGTCATCCATCTCTTTTAACTTAGCAGCTGAGAACAGCCCACCAAAGCCACCAATACCACCAATAACCTCGGGGCGATTTGTAGAAGCTACCATCGAACGAATGGCATCTACAGCACGTGCACCTTCTGCAGTATCCACTCCCGCGTCAGCATAGGTAAGCTGTTGGGTTGTATCGCTCATGGATCCCCTTCCCAAGCGTTAGTTGTTTTCGGCAGTTATGCCGCCTATTCCCATTTTTATATCAGCACGCGACAAACCAAGATTGCGTGGTGTATATCCCTCGCAGAACTTACCGGACGAGAAACTTGCCGGAATCTCTACTGGATATTCTCCCGTAAAGCACGCCGTACAATAGCCGTTCATAGGAACACAGTTGAGCAGGCCTTCAACCGAGAGAAATGCAAGAGAGTCAGCGCCAATAAACTCACGGATACCCTCGAGATCCATGTTGGCTGAAATGAGCTGATCTTGCGTATCGGTATCGATGCCGTAAAAGCATGGCCAGGTAACTTCTGGCGAGTTAATACGGACATGAACCTCGGTAGCACCTGCATCGCGTAGCATCCGGACAATTTGCATTGACGTCGTACCACGAACAATGGAATCGTCCACCATAACAATGCGTTTACCAGCAACGTTATCTGGAAGTGCATTGAGCTTCATACGTACGCCGCGACTTCTCAGCTCCTGTGTGGGCTGAATAAAGGTGCGTGCTACATACCTGTTTTTAATGAGGCCTTCGCCAAAAGGAAGCCCTAGTTCGTGAGCAAATCCTTCTGCAGGAGGCATGCCCGAGTCCGGCACGCCAATAACCAGATCCGCATCTACTGGTGCTTCATGCGCCAAGCGACGCCCCATGGCATAGCGCATGGCGTAAAAGGAAGAGCCATCTTTAACGGAATCAGGACGGGCAAAATACACGTGCTCAAAGATGCAGTTTGCAGGCATACGCTGCGGCACATCACGGCACGTTACAATGCCATCATCAGAGAGACGAATGATCTCACCAGGCGTTATTTCACGAACGAATGTTGCACCCACAATATCAAGAGCACACGTTTCGCTTGCAACTACCCAACCCTCAGATGCCTCTTCAGTTGCCTCAAGCTTTCCAAGAACCAAAGGACGGATACCGTTAGGATCGCGAAATGCATACAGAGCATTCTCGCGAACCAATGCCATGGCATAGCCGCCTTCTATTCTGCGCATAGCGGCAGCTATACCTTCACGGAGATGACCGGGTTTCTCGGTAAAGTAGCCAATGAGCTTAGCCGCCACTTCGGAGTCTGTATTAGAACGGAAAGGAATTCCTAGCTCAATGAGTTGACGCCTGAGATCATCTGAGTTTACAAGCGTTCCATTATGAGCAAGCGCAACAATTACCTCGCCAATAGTGGAAAGATGCGGCTGAGCCGCTTCCCAGCTTTTAGCTCCTGAGGTTCCATAGCGCACATGTCCAACTGCAACATGGCCAGGAAGTGCAGAAAGATCAGCATCAGAAAAAACTTGGCTCACAAGGCCAAGGTCTTTGCGGACAAGAACGGTGGCGCCATCTCCCACAGCAATACCCGCTGATTCTTGACCACGATGTTGTAGGGCAAAAAGACCAAAATACGTGAGTCGTGCAACATCACGTCCAGGTGCCCAAACGCCAAAAACACCACATTCCTCATGCAGTGTATCGGCCTCAGTCATAGTTTCATGAGTAGCAACGGAACTAGTTGCTGTCACGATACCGCCTCTCCCGCAAGCGCAGCGTTTGCCTCGTTCTTCTCAACACATACCAGCAGTGTACGCCCATACCCATCAATATAATTGCAGGTGGAGAGCGTCAATATATGAGATGTTCCGTCGATAATGGTTTTCGCGTTGGCGTTTTGTGTTACCGCTTTATCCAACAGTCCTGAAAGATAGGTATGAAACTCTTCCGTTGACGCGAAACTTACCGTACGGGCTGCTGAATCATCAGGTGTCGTATAGTACACAAAAAGTGGCATCAGCTCATAATTTGCGTCTTCTGTGACATACCAGACGGTATCTATGCCATCAAAAAATTCCTGATTATCCATGTCAGCAATTTGTTTGAACATCGATCCATTTTTAAGGTGATGTCCGTAGATGATGGTCTGTGGATCCAACATGCCAGGAGCCTGATTTTCATAATCCATAAAAATCTGGCCACCTATGCCATACACTCCATGAGCATTGGTGTTGAGGTAATAGTCGTTATCTTCCCCTTGATATACCGGGTAGTTAATAACCGTTCCTGGAATTTGTATCCAGCCTACCACGTCATCGTTAATTGCCTTGAGTCCTGCCCAGTCAACCGTTGGTGGCTGATTGGGATCGTCGGATAACGTAACGTATGCCGCAAGCTCTTCATTTACAACATCCTGCTCGTGATAACGCCATTGAGAAAAGCCCCATATGCCTGCCGCAGCTAAAAGAAGAACAACACCTACTGCAAGCAGGACATTTGAAACAATTTTGGATGGCTTTGATGCAGGTGCAGGGCGTTTGAAATGAGAGCCCTGCTTATTACGCGGCATGGTTACTACGCCTCAGCCATTTGCTGTTTGAAAGCTACGATTTTTTCACGCCACTCTGGCATAGAAGCGCCAAGGATTTGTGTTGCATAGATGGCTGCATTCTTTGCACCGCCAATCGCAACGCATGCCACCGGCACACCTGAAGGCATCTGAACCATAGAGAGCAGCGAATCCATACCGCCCAAATCGCTTGTCTTCATAGGAACACCTACGATAGGAAGCGGCGTATAGGCGGCAACAACACCGCCAAGATGAGCAGCTTTACCTGCTGCAGCAATAATGACTTTTAAACCGCGATCAGCAGCAGAAGATGCCCACTCATGCACTTTAGCAGGTGAGCGATGAGCAGAAGCAATGACCAATTCATACGGCACGCCAAACTCTTCGAGCTGTGCTGTGCAAGCCTCCATTGCAGGCATATCAGATTTTGAACCCATAATGATACCGACGAGTGGAGTTTCTGCCATGCTTCCTCCTCATATCTCAGCGCTGCATCTCCAGCGCATTTGCCATTAAAACGATCTTCTTTTACTGCTCTGTGGATTGAGTCTGATTGTTGTTAGATGTTCCGTCGTTCGTCTGATCTTCAGCATTGGTATCTGTTGAAGTTCCTGTTTCATCCTGCGTGCTTGAAGGTGTGAGCACACCCGACTCTTCTTCGTTGTCCTCTTCACTTTGATCGGGGACTAACAGGTCGGTAACGATGTTGCTCTTGAGCTGGTCGCGCAACTCTGCGGTGGTTTTCTCATCCATACCAGTAATAGAGCACGAGAACCAGACACCATCCTCATTGGAATTCTTTGTCCAAATAAAGGTCATGAAATTGCGAACATTACCTGCAGGGCGTAAAAATCCAAAGAGCTGCGAAGTCTGGAAATTTCCGTCTTTATCGGCGTGAACGTTTACGTGGTAGACAACCACATCGATATCGGGATTGAGCAACGCATTAATTGCCAATGCTGTTGATTGCACTTGTGCACTCGAGAAACAATCGCGCGCGTTCTCTGATGTGGAATCGGTAACGGTAACTTCAAGACGCCCGGTGTTCTCGCTCGCCTCAACAATAGTAAAGTCCTCAGGGAACTGAGTGAAGCCACCGCCCCATTCAATTCCATTTTTCATGGCAGCAGAGACATTTGCTACCGTAACTTCATCGGTAAGACTTGCCGTGGAAGTACGCCGAACGATGCCACAAGAAACCTGTGCAAGCGTTACTACGAGCAGTGTAAGCACAACAAACAAGACGGCAGTACGCTTGATTGCCCGCTCTACCGTAGAACCAGAAGGATCGGCATCGGAGAGTGGGTCAATATCTACTCCAACGCCCTTTTCTTTACGACGGGCACGCTCACGACGGGCAGTATCCACATTATCGTGGCCCGTTTCATCTACGCGAGAGAATAACTCCTCTGCTTCATCAGCATTAAGAAACTTGCTTTTCTTCTTGCCTTTGTCAGCACGTCTCGCTGCCATGACACCCTTTTCGTCCAGCTTTCCATCGGTCACGCACTCCATGAGTATACGCAGCTTTGAGCCACAATTCATGGACAGACAGAGTAATCATAACCACTACGCTTTAAAACCTAGTGGACTAAATCATTCTCGCCACCAAACTGCATGCGATAATACCGCGCATACGTACCGTTGAGTGCAAGAAGATCTTTATGCGTACCGCGCTCTGCAACCCGGCCATTATCGATGGTCACAATCTCATCGGCGCCCTTAATGGTAGAGAGACGATGAGCAATCACAAGCGTTGTACGGTTTTGAGCAAGGCGTTCCAGAGACTCCTGTACGGCGCGCTCGCTTTCGTTATCAAGTGCAGATGTTGCCTCGTCAAGAATAAGTATCTTCGGGTCTGCAAGCACCGCTCTTGCGATAGCGATAAGCTGTCGCTGTCCCTGACTTAAATTGCCGCCGCCTTCGGTCAGCATAGTATCATATCCGTCAGCCATCTTTTCCGCAAAATCGGCTACCTTTGCTGTCTTTGCCGCCGCAATTACTTCTTCATCTGTAGCGTCAAGCCTGCCGTAACGGATATTCTGCATTATCGTATCGTTGAAAATAACCGTATCCTGAAGTACGATACCTATAGAGCCACGCAGTTTCTTTTTCGGAATATCATATATGCTTTCACCGTCAAGTGTGATGCTTCCGCCGTCTATATCATAAAACCTTGTGAGCAGATTTACGACAGTGGTTTTGCCCGAGCCGGTAGCGCCGACAATAGCCAGCTTCTGACCGCTCTTTATCCACAGGTCGAAGTCGTGCAGTACCTTTTCGCCGGGCACATAAGAGAAGTCGATATTCTTGAACATAAGGTCGCCCCTTACGTTATCTATTGAGAAATCCTTATCCGTGCCTTCGTCGCTTTCAGGCTCTGTATCCATTATCTCAAATACACGCTCCGCACCTGCAATAGCCGTCTGTATCGAAGAATACTGCTGTGCTATCTCGTTTATGGGGCGGGTGAAGTTCTTTGTATACTGCAAGAATGCCTGAATCGTGCCGACCGTCATAACGCCCTTGATAGCAAGTGGGTTGAAGTCGATTATAAGGAAATATGCGCCGAAGCCCGCAACAAGCAAAAAGCTGATATTCGATATGACATTCATACACGGTCCCATTATGCCGCCGCATATCTGCGCCTTTATCGCCGCCTTCTGAAGCTCGTCGCTGATTTCACCGAATTCCTCGCAGGCTTTCTTTTCTTTCGAGTATGCCGCTACCGTTCTGTAACCGGATACCATTTCTTCTATATGTCCGTTCAGTCTGCCTAAAAGCGTCTGCTGTAACGGGAAGTATTTTCTCATAAACTTTGTGAGATTCTTTGTAACAACAAGCGTCAGAACGACAGATGTAAGGCTGACAAGCGTCAGCATAGGCGAATAATAAAGCATAAACACAAGGCAGCCGACAAGCGTCAGAACACCTGAAAACAGCGAGGCTATCGACTGTGAAACGGTGTTTGAGATATTCTCTACATCGTTTGTCATACGGCTCATAATATCGCCGTGCTGATGAGTATCGGTATACTTTATCGGCAGATATGAAATCTTGTCAAACAGATCCTTACGCATAGCCTTGACGGTCGTCTGCGACAGCTTTGCCGCAAATATACCCTGAAAATATGTGAGCAGTGAATTTACAAGATACACACATCCGAGTGCTATAAGGCAGTATAGCATACCGCTTATATCTACGTTTAATCTCTGGTTTGAAACGGTTATCTTATCAATAGCAAGACCCTGAAGATAGGGTGCGACAAGGTTCAGCACAGTGCATAACGGATAAAAGCAGTATCATAAGGTATCTGTTCTTTCCGATATAGCCGACAAGCCTTTTCAGCGTGCCTTTTGTGTTCTTTGGCTTTTCAGCCATAAGCATTCTTTCGTGGGGCGGAGGGCCTCCTCTGCCCATCATTCTCATAGGAGGACGTTCATTAGCCATTTACCGCTTCCTCCTCTCCCTGCTTCATCTGCGAATAGTAAATATCCCTGTAGACGCTACTTGATTCCATAAGTTCTTTATGAGTGCCGAAAGCGCATATCGAGCCGTTTTCAAGCACCGCTATCTTATCCGCTCTCATAACGCTCGCTATTCTCTGAGCTATCATTATAACGGTAACACCGCTTAAGTTTTCACGCAGAGCCTTGTGCAGCTTTGCCTCTGTGCTAAGATCGAGCGCCGAGGTGCTGTCGTCAAATATCAGTATCTCGGGCTTTTTGATTATGGCTCTTGCTATCGCCATACGCTGTTTCTGACCGCCCGACAGCGACGCACCCTTTTCGCTTATCATAGTATCATATCCGTCATTGAAGCCGTCTATGAATTCCTCTGCCTGTGCTATTTTGGCGGCTGTCTTTACTTCTTCGTCCGTAGCCGTTTCACAGCCCCAGCGGATATTTTCCGCAACAGTTCCCGAAAAAAGCTCGCTTTTCTGCAGTACTACGCCTATTTTGCTTCTCAACGTGTCAACATCGTAATCCTTAACGTTTACGCCGTCAACAAGCACATCACCATTAGTCGCATCGTAAAATCTCGGAACGAGGTTTACAAGAGAGGTCTTACCACAGCCAGTAGAGCCGAGTATAGCTATCATCTGACCCTTACCGACTTTTAAATCAATGCCGGAAAGAACGGGCTTACCGGATGAACCGGGATACGAAAAGCCGACGTTTCTGAATTCAACGGTACCGCTGTTGTCGCTGTCGGCACTTTTATGTCCGTCACTGATAACGGGGTTTGTTGAAAGCACTTCGTTTACACGCTTCATTGATGCGGCAGAACGTGAAACCTGCTGAAACATCATACCTACCATCATAACCGACATAAGTATCTGTGTTATATAGGTTACTGCGGCCATTACTTCTCCAACCTGCATTGCCTTTGCTTCAACCTGAAAACCGCCTATCATAATAATAGCGATGACAGAAGCGTTCATTATTATCATCAGTATCGGATTCAGTGTAGCAAGTAATTTCTGCACCTTGAGGTTGGTCGTCATAAGGTCGGTGTTTGCGTTGTCAAACCTGTTTATCTCATATTCTTCACGGGTGAAAGCCTTTACTACTCTCGCTCCCGAAACGTTTTCCTGCACCACGCTGTTCACCTTGTCAAGTCTTGACTGAACGATACTGAAAAGCGGCGAGGCTTTCTTCATAATTATTGCCACGGCAATAAGCTGAACAGGCAGTGAGATTACCAGCACAATGCCGAAGTTTACGTTAAGAGTAAGAATTACCGCAATGCCGCCTATAAACTGCATTCCCGTTCTTACAAACATTCTCAGCGACATAGCTACAAACTCCTGTATCGCCGTTATATCGTTTGTAAGTCTTGTGACGAGCGAGCCTGTAGTAAACTTGTCCGTCTGCTGAAAAGACATATGCATTACCTTTGCAAAAGCGTCTTTTCTTAAATCATTGCCCATTTTCTGAGCCGCCGCCGTGCCGAATGCCGCCGACGCTATACCACCAAAGCAGCCGATAAGCGAGAACACCAGCATTTTAAGTCCCGTTATCAGAACATATCGCAGGTTTTCGTCGGCAGCCGCATCGCCCAATATACCGTTATCCACTATGTCTGACATAAGCGTAGGCTGTAACAGGTCCATACTTACCTCAAGTATCATAGCGAGCGGACAAAGCAAGGCAAAAAGCCAATAGGGCTTCAAGTACCTTAGTACCTTCATCTTTTCTTCTCCTTTATTCTACTTATAATATCAGATAAATTATACACTTTTCTTTTCCGTAATGTCAACAAACAGTTAGGAGAGGTCAACGCTTTTTCAGCAAATTTTCACATTCCGACTTGAAATTAAACGTGCGATAAGATATAATAGATTATATCAGTTTGTAGAAAAAATCTGCTTATAAAATGGGCTTCTAATTTATTATCCCTATCCCCAAACCCCTTTCCCTCGGTGAAAGGCTGTGTATGCTTTGTTGGCTCTGCATCGTGCAGAGCCTTTGGGCATACACGCC
>URWR01000046.1 GCA_900551595.1 uncultured Coriobacteriaceae bacterium | reverse complement strand
TTTGTACTCGACCCGTTTTTTCTTTTCGTTATGAGTCTAAAGCCGTCTGAATTGCTCCAGCAATCCCTTCAGCCGTAAGACCTGCACGCGCAAGCAAACAATCCCTATCGTCGGCTTCAAAAATATCGTCAGGAGCACCCAGAGAAAGCAGCCGAGGAATTGCGCTATCGGCTTTTGTAGCCCTCACGAGATGCTCTGCAACAACACTGCCCAAACCACCGACACTGCGATGTTCTTCAACCGTTACGACTAAACGCGATCCGGCAAGTGTCTGAACTATTGCTTCATCAAAAGGAACAACCCATGGGACTTCTATCACTCTACAGGACACACCTCGCGCCTGCAGCTCCTCAGCTGCAGCCAACGCTTCAAGTGCAATACTTCCGGTAGCAAGAATGGCAACACCTTGAGGGCTGTCCTGAGCAGGCATGCTGTTCGACGTCGCCCCTACGTGCAGCTCGTGTGCTTTGCCGCGCACAAGACCGTCACATGATGGCTGTATAAGCGCTCCTGCGTGCGCTGTAGGCATACGTATGTAACAAGGACGTGGATGCAGACCAAGATCAATCAGACAGCACCAAAGCTCGGCATTATCAGCCGGACAAACCACATCAACATCTGGAACAGCTCGCATACACGCCACATCATCAAGCGCCATATGGCTTGCACCTAAAATACCCGATGCGTATCCCGGCCCCAGACCAACAAGCACTAAGGGAGCCTTCATGATTCCCATCGCTACACGTACCTGGTCCATTGCTCGAGCAGCGAGAAAGCACGCGTATGCTGGAGCAATTACATGAAGTCCCTCCAGCGCCATAGCAGCGCCCATCCCCACCTGGCTCTGCTCAGCAATACCACACTGAACGACCATCTCAGGGTGTGCTTGCCTCACGGGGTCCAGCGATAATCTGCGTCCATAGTCTGAGACAACAATACTCAAGAGCTCATCATGATCTGCGAGGTATGACATTGCAGCGCCAAACACCTCTTTGGGATCCATACGCGCCAAACGCTGTGCAAGCTCAGCATCACATGTTGCACCCGAACAAAGGAGCGCCTCATTGTGCTTACTCATGGAGAATCGCCTCCTTACGTGCATCAAACTCCATGGCAACACGCATACGCTCTTCCTCAGTCATGAGGTTGTCGTGCCATTCCACGCGGTCTTCCATAAATGACAAGCCTTTGCCCTTAACGGTATGAGCCAACACAACACGTGGTGCCGTATGGGCGGGAGAGAAAGGTGTTGGGATAAGAGCGTCACGCAGAGCAATTACATCATGCCCATCCACCTCAACAACATCCCATCCAAATGAGGCAAATGTTTTTGCAAGCGAGGAAGTGCCATCAGGGGTAGGTCCCAAAATGTCCGCTGTTGGACCATCAAGCTGCAGTCCGTTTACATCCACAATGAAGGTAAGCTCACCCAAGCGATTGTGCCCTGCAAATGCCACAGACTCCCAAACCGAGCCTTCATTGCACTCACCGTCGCCCAGGATACAGAAAACACGGCCGGTACGACCGAAACGACGATTTGCCATGACAAGACCACAGGCATGAGCTGGTCCTAAACCAAGACTTCCACCAGAAAGCTCTATGCCCCGGCAGAGATCACGCCGTGGATGCTTGAACAACACTGCCTCAGATCCATATAAACCTCGAGACATATCTTCTTCCGAAACATATCCCGCTTGCTCAAGGGCTGGATACAAAGCCAGCGCTGCATGCGCTTTTGAAAGTACCAGTCGGTCGCGATTATCCCAAGGAGTGCCATCTTTGCCGGTATGCATCACTTCGTTGAGCAGTACCGCAAAAATCTCTGCTGCAGAAAGACTCCCGCCGAGGTGGTACGGATGCGCTGGATCGTCCAACGCGAATCCAACGGCCTTACTGCGAATATCTAACGCGCGCAATTCCAATTCACGACGAGACAAACGCCCTGATTTCGACTCAGGAATATCTTGATGATTGATAGTCACGTCCGTGGAAACAAGCGCTGCTCCAAGTCTGCAATCCTGCACAGAACTTCCCAGAATAGAGAGGTTATCGCGCAACCACGTAAGGCTCCACTCTATAGGTGTTCCATCTTCGAGACTAATGAGCTGCTCGAGTACGAGCATGGGGTCATGTGCATCGCATCGCAAATATGCAGCATGCTCTTTGCCTGCCGCCCGCGCAGTGTAGCGCATACACGAATCGGCAATATGCTTTCCTGAACACCGCTCAACAGCATCAAAGGCCGACTCATGGAGGAAATCGGCATTCTCAATATCGGGACATGCGTCCATGCTGAGCCAGCTCTCCTGGCATACAACACTTTCCCCGCCCACATCGCGCACACGCCGTAAAAAGAGCGCAGGTGAGCCTGGCGCTATGTCCAACTCGCGCGCTACAGCCTCTGAGGCAGGCAACACTCTTTCGTCCAAAACATGGGTGACAAACTCTTTGCCCTGTTCATGCAAGGATGCTGCAAATGAGAGCAGCCGACGTCCCGAGGTATGCCATATGCCGGGATCAGACACAAAGGTGCCTTTACCGCGCTCTTGCACCAGCATTCCCTCATCTACCAGTATGCTTATCGCGCGCCTAACGGTACCGCGTGCCAAACCAAAGCGTTGAGAGAGCTCATGCTCAGAAGGGATGCGCATACCCGCTTCCCACATATGGGAACGAATCCTCTCTTGCAGCACCTCTGCAAGCTGTTCATGCAAAGGCCTGCCAGAGGATCTATCGAGTGCTACCTCTTGCTCATCAGCAATATCGAGCGAAGTGCTGGATGTTCTATGAGCTGCTCCGCTTTTCCGATACGGAAAGACAGTGTTGCCACGAGACGAGCTCGTGCCGCCAAATCCCATCCAAATGCTTGTATCAATATCAGACGCTGGAATCATATGCTCACGAAACGTGGCAGAACTGCCCTGTTCGTTGCAATCGGTCATGTCCCCTCCCTGTTGGACCGCAACTACAGGCCTGAAGCCTGCATGAAATGCCCCTCGGAAACACAGCCGTAAGGGCATGTAAGATCATTCGGTCATAGTAGGTACAGGACAACCAGTATACAAGTTGTACATGCACAGTTTATAGACAACTATAAGGACAACAACTCATCACATTTGAAAGGGAGAAACGCTATCCTCGACGCTTCAAACTGCCGAAGGTTTGGTAGGGGCGGTGGGACTCGAACCCACAAGCCTAAACGGCCAAGGATTTTAAATCCCCTGCGTCTGCCAATTCCGCCACGCCCCCACGAACAAGGTGCAACTATTGTACTAGCTTATTCGAATCGTCGCACACCAATAACACGCATTACTATAGCAAGTTATTGCGCAATTTAGGACAGACATGTTAATTGGGGAAGCCAGTTCACCGGAGAAACACCTTCGGCATCTCCTGCGGCTGCTGCAGCTACAGCCGAAAGACCAAACAGCAGGTCGCTTTCACTCACCGTAAGTCTGTCAAAACCCGTCGTGCGCATAAGCTCTCGAATGGCCACGGCGCCAGCAAGAATAACCGGAGCACGTTTGGCTTGCAGTCCAATAATATGGCGGCGCTCTTCTACATTCAGCTGAGCAAGCATGTCGATCAGTCCATCCACTTGTTGAGCTGTGAGCTCATGGAGGTGGACAAAAGAAGAATCATAAGGATCAAGGGCTGCATCGATGGCCACCAACGAAGTAACCGTGCCGCCAACCGCTACCAAACGCGTGGGACGAGCAACGCCACAGGACGGGTTATCACCACGATAATCCGCAAGAGCAGCTGTTCCATCCTGTGAGCTGTGCGGAGAGCCATCTTTATGCCATGGAATATCCGCCTCGAAACGCGTATCGCAAAAAGAACGCGCGTCAGCAAGCATCGCTTCTGTTGCGGGTCCATCTCCCGGCAAACACTGTTCGGTAACACGTCTGCACCCAACATCGGACGAACGCACAAACTCCAGGTTCAGATTATTTGGCACGCCTTCCACAGAGACAGCAAGCGACCCCACCGCAAGTTCGGTGGATCCACCGCCATTGTCTGCAACGACAATGCGCTGCCCTGGAAAATCGCGTGCAACACCTAAAAAGGTAAGCGAGCCCTCAACTCTACCTGGTATTACCTCGGGATGAAGTCCGCGATTCTCAAGCTCACAGATCAGATCATTGGAGTTGGATGCATCGCGAGCAGCACTGGTGAGCGTACAGCATGCCCGTGTGGCACCTGCACCCTTTGCCGCAGAAAGATAATCATCAACGGTAGCCACAACGCGTTCGCATGCTGCCTGAGAAAGCTTGCCCGAGCTTGCAAGCCCCTCTCCCAAATCGCAAATACGCGACTGTTTGGCACATCGAAGCACCTTTCCGTTTTCCACATCTGCAACGGCAAGACGAACAGAAACGGTACCAATATCAATTGAAGCTACACGAATCATACAAGCTCCCCTACGACACGCTCACAGACGTCTTGTCAAAACCAAACAACACGTCTAACACCGATATGTACCAAGGGTTGTTGCTTTCATCAGAAGCATCCGAAGTGTCGCCAGTCTCGCCATCTGAGGTTTCAGATTCGTCCAGACCTTCAACAGTTACAGCCGTCTCACCTTCGGAAACATACCCGCGCTTACGCGCTTCATCTTCGATACCCTCGCGCGATTGCAGACGATTGACCTCACTTTTGAGCTCTTCATTGTCTTCATTGAGCTCAGCAAGCTCAGCAGAATAAATCTGACCTACACGCCAAGACACGTAGTATTCGCGAACCGGGCCATATAAGAACAACAGCAACACTGCTATTGCTGCAACAACAATCAGACCGATTCTTCCCGCTTTACTGCTTGGAGGCTCGGGCAGACGGTCACGCAGGGTCGAGAAAAACCCATTCAGCTTTGATTGAGGGGTATTCCTTCGGGACGACACACGATCATTGGTACGCGCTCGCCCAGCCCTATTTGTTCCGTAACGCGATAAACGTTGTTGTCGCGCGCTGCTGTATTCACCCATATGAGTTCGATTCTGCTTCGTTTTCGGGATCAAATCGTTTTCGGAGCAACTCCTCTTGGGAGCTGCTCCACTTATTTCGTAGCGACCTTATCTCTATAGGTTATAGCAGAGCAGTCAGAAAACGTGTTACTCATGCTCTTGCTTGACGCAATTCCACAACTCGTTGAGCTTGTCAGTACCCATCTCGGAAAGCTCTTCTTCCTGTTCGCGCGCCATTTCTTCCATGATGCTCCAGCGGGAGCGGAACTTCTCACAGGAACGCTCGAGCGCCTCTTCAGCATCGATTCCTTCCAAGCGCGCCACGTTGGCAAGGGCAAAGAGCATGTCGCCAAACTCAAGCTCCGCCGCAGGCGTACCGGGTTCTTCAGCAAGAAACTCCTGGCGTTCTTCCTCGACCTTTTCCCAGACGTCCTCAACGGTTTCCCACTCAAATCCAACACGCGCAGCACGCTTAGAGATCTTCTGGCATTGCATTAACGCCGGCAACGCATGAGGAACACTGTCGAGCAGACCTACGGGTTTGCCTTCTTGTTCGGAGGCCTTCTCACGTTCGTCGCTCTTGACGTTTTCCCAAATATCAA
Source organism: uncultured Coriobacteriaceae bacterium (assembly GCA_900551595.1). GTDB lineage: Bacteria > Actinomycetota > Coriobacteriia > Coriobacteriales > Atopobiaceae > Coprovicinus > Coprovicinus avistercoris. The sequence goes on along the minus strand of URWR01000046.1, from coordinate 4,511 downwards.
GCACTTCGTCTGCTGAGTCTGCCTGAGTCTTGTCATTGAAGACATGAGGATGTCTGCGTACGAGCTTCTCGTTAAGCCCACGGCATACATCAGCAAGCGTAAATTCACCAGCATCATCGGCAATTTGGGCATGGAGAAGCACCTGCATCAGCACATCGCCAAGCTCTTCGCATAAATGTGCCGAATTGCCCTCATCTATCGCCTCGGCCGTTTCATACGCTTCTTCGATCATGTTCTTGCGAATAGACTCGTGCGTCTGCTCACGATCCCACGGACAGCCATCCTGCTGGCGCAGGCGCCATATCGTACGAGCAAGACGCTCAAAATCATCCTGCGTACCCGGCGCACCAGGGCGAGAGGCACTCTGAGCGTCTGCAGCAGCAACCAGTTTCTCGTCGTTCACCGTTTGCCTCTTATCGCTCTTCGGGATATAAAAAGCCCCACTCACGACGCACGTCAGTCATGAGCTCAATCACATCATGACTCCATTCAGCACAGCGCTGTGCCTCCGCCTCGCCAGCCACTGCAGCCTCAAGGTCAGCCAAGGCATAGTTAAGGGCCAGCCTGCGCTCGCCTGCACGGAATGTTTCCTGACGGTTCTCGGGCCACCAGGTAAACGTCGCCTCATCCGCACGCGGATACTCCATACCTTCGAGATAGCCCTTATCGGTGGCGATAACATAGCGCTTGGGTTGCTTGGCATGAAGGGTGAGCGAGAACGCTGCCAGCTGATGCTCGGCATTGCGCATAATAATGACGCTTTCCTCATCCACTCCGGTAAATGCGGGGTTCTCAAGCGAGCTGTACTCGGTCGGCTTGCTCTTTAAGAATGTGCGTGCAAGCGTAAAGGCATATACACCGATATCGAGCATGGCGCCACCGGCCAACTCGGGATTAAAGAAGCGAATGTTAGGGTCATATTCACGGAAGCTACCAAAGTTCACCTGCGCAAGATGCACTTGTCCAAAATCTCCCGCCTCAAGCTTTCGGCGAAGCATTTTATACAGGGGCATATGCAAAATAGTGCAGGCATCCATAAGGACCAGTCCGCGCTCACGCGCAAGCGCCATTCCTTCATCAAGTTCTTCGGTATTGAGCGTAATGGCCTTCTCGCACAAGACGTGCTTGCCTGCATTGAGTGCCCCACGAATATACTCTGCGTGCGTGTTGTGTGGCGTTGTTATATACACCGCATCAATGGATGGATCGTCATAAAGCTCCTGGTAGGAGGTGTATACCCTGGGTACATCATGGCGGTTGGCAAATGCTTGTGCCTTCTCAAGCGTACGATTTGCCACACCATCAATATGGCGACCAACACGAGCAAGAGCATCTGCCATCTCATTTGCGATAACGCCACATCCAATAACGGCCCACTTCAGATGCGGAGCGCGGTTGAGAATAGCAAGTTCTTCAGCGGAAATAGGTTCTGTCATATACCGTCTCCTTATTCTGTTTCGTCGTCGCCGCCCACTTGTTCCAACACACCAAGCGCCACAGGCAAAAGTTCCTCAGCACTGCGCTCCTGAGAAGCACGGCGAGAAGCACTTCCACCGCGACGAGATGCACTTGTAGCACTCGCACGAGCAAGCCTGAAAGGATATGCCAGCTTGCGAGTCTTGGGATACACAATAGCACCCTGCTCGCGAAGCTTAAGCCCAGCTGCACGCGGCACTTCAATTCCCATATAGATAAGACGCCCGTCGGTAAGCGAGATTGAGGTAACTCCCAAACGTCCAGCTCGAATACGCATACGAGCGCGATCCATGAGGTTGCGACCTGCCAGAGGCAGTGCACCATAGCGCTCGATAAGGTCATGTTCCAGCTCGTCCACGTCGGCCAACTCCGCCGCAGTTGCCAGGCGGCGATATGCCATTACACGACGGTCAACATCGGGCACATATTCTTCTGCCAGATAGAAGTCTGCTGGCAGATTGATAGTAACTTCTGGTTGCTCAGCATCGGCAATTTCACCGCGCGCCTCTGCAACAGCAGTACCAAGCATCTGGGTAAACAGGTCAAAACCAACACCGGAAAGGTTGCCATGCTGCTCGGCACCTACCAGCGATCCGGCACCACGGATTTCGAGATCTCGCATGGCAATGCGCATACCGCTGCCCAAATCCTGATTTTCGTTAATAGCGGTAAGACGCTCGGTAGCCTCTGGAGTAAGCGGCTGATCGGGCGGGAACATGAAGTAGGCATACGCCTGAGTTCTTCCACGTCCCACACGACCTTTCAACTGATAGAGCTGCGCCAAACCAAGGCGCTGAGAATCTTCTATTACGAGCGTATTTGTCCGTGGATTATCAATGCCGCTCTCAATAATGGTTGTAGCGACAAGAACATCGATCTCGTGAGCTTCAAACGCCATCATGACGTCTTCTACCTCACGAGCGCTCATCTTTCCGTGTGCTACGCCAACACGCGCCTCCGGAGCTGCTTCGGCAACACGTGCCGCTGCCTCATCGATGCTGCGTACGCGGTTCGAAACGTAGTACACCTGACCGTTGCGCGCTAACTCTGTGCGAATAGCATCGGATACCACGTCGGGATCCCATTCGCCCACATGTACCTCAACCGGCTTTCTGCCCGGAGGAGGCGTCATGATGAGACTCATATCGCGCACACCGCTCATAGCCATCTGCATCGTACGCGGAATGGGTGTCGCCGACAGCGTGAGCACGTCCACCTGCTCACGCATATTCTTGAGCTGCTCTTTATGCTGCACGCCAAAGCGCTGCTCTTCGTCGATAATCACAAGACCAAGATCATGCGGGTTAACATCGCTCGAAAGCAGACGGTGAGTACCAATGAGCACTTGTGCCTCGCCCGATGCAAAATCTTCTAAGGCTTTTCGCTGTCGTGCAGGCGTTACAAAACGCGACATGACGCGCACATCCACATCAAACGGCGAGAAGCGCGAGAAAAACGTCTGGTAGTGCTGCTCGGCCAAAATGGTTGTAGGACACAGCACCATCACCTGACGACCATCGGCAACGCACTTAAACGCTGCTCGCAGAGCAACCTCAGTCTTGCCAAAGCCCACATCGCCACAGAGCAAGCGATCCATGGGGCGAGGAGCTTCCATATCTGCCTTGATGTCGGCAATTGCGCCGGCTTGGTCAGAGGTGAGCTCATAGGGAAAACTCGCCTCCATATCTGCTTGGGCGGGCGTGTCAGGGGCAAAGGCATGGCCTGCCACAGCAGAACGCCGGGTATAAAGATCCACGAGGTCAAACGCAAGCCGTTTCGCCGAGCGACGCGCCTTGCCGGTAACGCGAGACCAGTCGGCTGTATTGAGACGTGTCAGACGCGGAGAAGAGCCATCAGGCCCAACATAACGGCTGAGACGATCGACCTGTTCAAGCGGCACAAAGAGCTTATCGCCACCAGCGTATTCCAAAAGGAAGTAATCGCGCTCTCGCCCTGCCACCTCTTGGCGAACAATGTCGGCAAACAAAGCGATGCCATGGGTGGCGTGTACTACGTAATCACCTGGTTTAAAGGGGAACGTAATCTTGGTTGGGTCAATGCGACGAGCACGTTTGCGCGCCATGCGCTGCGTAAGATCTCCCACCGAGAGAATGGCCAATCTGGAAGCCGGCAGCACAACACCAGCGGGAACCGCTGCATCAAAAAATGTAACAACACCTGGCTGAAGTGGTTCCACGTCACTTGTTGCATGGGAGTCTTCAAACGGAATAGTGTTGGCAGGATCATTTGCAAGTGATTCGCAAAACGGAATACCCTCATCGCCAAAACTCAGTTCCAGCGAAGCGCGAGCACCGCGATCGGGTACAGCAAAAGCCACTGCCATGTTGTTGGATACAAACTGACGGACACGTCCAATGAATTTGGCATCAGAGCCTGCCAGATCGGGTTGACGCACTTCAAGCTTTGTTACCGCAGAGGTGCCTGCCCGCATGATGGAAGAGAACGAAAAACGTTGCTGAGCGCCAAAATCCATGTCACGCGGCTGAATATACAAACCCTCTAATGATGCATGAGCAGCCTGTGCCGTAGCTTCCAGCTCATCGTAAGCTCGCAAACAATCATCAAACAAAGCTCGAGGCTCTGCGAGTACGACAAGTGTTTCTTTGCAGATGTGTGCAAGCGGAGAATCCGTTGATCCATAGAGCTCAGGAAGATAGCGGTCGATAATAGGCGCAGATGAACGCGCTTCGATAAGCTCAAGATCCTGTGCAATGCGACCATCCAAGCGCGCCGACGCTTCAAGTGCTTCTCGCGCGCGGCCAACTGTTTCGTCAGTAAGCGCAAGCTCACGACAAGGCGACACGGTAACCGATTCCAGCTCACCAATCGTCTGACCCGTTGACGACACCATACGGCGAACACGGTCAACCTCATCGCCAAAAAACTCAATGCGCACTGGTGAGGTAGCCTGAGCAGGAAAAATGTCCACCGCGTCACCATGAATATGAAAAGAGCCCGGAGAAGCTGCTTCACCATCGTCGGCATACCCCATGCCAACAAGCAAGGCTCCAACG
>URWR01000045.1 GCA_900551595.1 uncultured Coriobacteriaceae bacterium | reverse complement strand
ACATCCATGCTGGGAATGCGAACAACTTTTGTAAAGACGTTTTCTATGATGGAACGGCAAAGACCCGCCATGATGTCGTCAGGCGACTTACCATTGCGCTGCTCTGTCACAATGCTGCTGGTCATAAAAACAGTGCAGCGGCTTCCCAGGCGAGCCGGTGCATCCGAGCGAAATGCCGCCTCGGCTATGCTCGTAACAGGAATCCCCAGTGTTCGAGCAAACGTCTCGAGAAATGATCCGCAGCCAGATGAACATGCCTCGTTGACCACTACATCGGTAATAACGCCATGGTCAAGCCACATGGCCTTCATATCCTGACCACCAATATCCAAGACAAATGTGGCGTCGGGCACTACATCGCGCACCGCACGCGCATGCGACACGGTTTCCACGGCATGGTAATCGGCACCGAGAGCACTTGCGAACATGTTCTCACCGTAGCCCGTCGTGCCTACACCAAGTACCTCGAGTTTCTCACCGGCTGCCTCATGGCGATCGTACATTTCGCGGAGAGCAGCTACCGCCACATCCAGAGGCGCCCCCTCATTGGAGGCATAAAACGAATCTACAAGCACACCATGCTCATCGAGCAGGGCAAATTTCGTGGTTGTGCTTCCTGAATCTATGCCCAACCACACACGACGAACCCCATCCACACGAGGCGCTGGCTCGGGTTCTTGGGGCACCGTATGGCGTTGTGCAAATTCGGCACGCTCTTCCTCTGATGAGAAAAACGGTGGTGCCGGCTTTTCCTCTTCATGAGGGCGCTTCTCGTAAGCACGTAAGATCTCAGCAGCACGTGCAGCAACCATCGAACAGTCTCTGTCGGAGAAGAGCTCTTCGACCGATAATGCAGCACCAAGCGCCATCATGGTTTCTGCTCGCTCAGGCACAATAGCCTCATTGGCAGACAACCCCAAACGCTCTGCAAACACGCGCACCAGCGTGGGGTCAAACGTAAGGGGACCACCCTCAAACACCACAGGCGCTTCGATGTCTAAGCCCTGAGCAAGACCACCTATCGTCTGCTTTGCCACAGCGTGTAGCGAAGAAAGCGCAATATCTTCTTTAGAAACACCCTGGTTTATGAGGGGCTGAATATCGGTTTTAGCGTATACGCCGCAGCGTCCTGAGATGTCATGCACAGCCGTGCCAGCGGCTGCAAGACCATCAAAATCTTCAGGCGCCACCTCAACCAGAGAGGCAATTTCATCCAAAAATGCGCCGGTACCTCCTGCACACGATCCATTCATGCGCATATTTGAAACAGTAAGCTCACCGGTTCGCGGATCACGCTCAAAGAAAACAATCTTTGCGTCCTGTCCGCCCAACTCGATGGCAGTTTTTGCCTGTGGAAAAAGACGGCGTACTGCTATGGAGTTCGCAACAACTTCCTGAACAAAGGGAAGCTGCAATGCTTCTGCAAGCCCCGTAGCTCCAGAGCCCGTAAGTGCTGCATAAATAGTGCTTTGAGGGAAGGTTTGAGCAAGTTCTTCCAAAAGCTTTGCCGCTGTCTCTGCCTGACGAGCACCATGTCGTACATACCGAGAAATAAGCGGCTCGCACTCTTGAGACTGAACATCCAACGCAACCAGTTTTACGGTTGTAGAACCAACATCAATACCCACATACAACTCACGGGGCGCAGCTTGCGAACACACAGATTCTTCCACGCCATCCTGTGCATTCACCTGAATTTTGCTGTCGATACCCATCTTCATGTAGTTGTCTCCCGCTTCACACAGAACATCAAATACGCGTGATGCCTTATATATCACCCTGGTTAGTCTAGCTATTTCAAGATGATTTTAGACAGTCTGTATAAAAAACTTACGAGAACTTGCAAAGCTCGAAACAACTTACAGCTGATCTATTGGTTGCTATGCAGCATGTCTCCCTGAGTTACCTCGCCAATTGTCCATTTCCTATACAAAGACAAATCGAATAAGCGCCATATAAAGAAAGGTGCCCACAGCAATAGAGATAAGCATATTGCGCCATTTCACATGCACACCAACAACCGCAAGCATCGCAATGGCTTCCGGCAAGCCATGAAAACCTGAGAGAATATCTACGTTTCGAAGGGCATAGATAACCAGCAATGCCATGGCAGCACCAGGTAAAACCTTACCGAGATACGTTACAAATGCAGGCGGTGTTTTTTTATCAGGAAACGCTATAAAGGGGAGAAAGCGTGTCACCATTGTCCCGGCAACAACTGCTGCAATGGTTATAGCCTGTTCAATTCCGGTCATGAGCGAGCACCCCTTTTCTGCTTACGAAACGAAAGAGGCACTTCAAAGCGCCACATAATAAAGAACGCAACAACCATGACAAGCATTGCAGGAATCATAAAGTTGTCAGGGCCAAAAAGAACAAGACAGATGAGTGCCAGTACCCCACCAACAACTGCAGGAACATGATCATGTGTAGCAAGCCACTGTTCCAAAAAGAGCACGATAAAGAGGGCGGTTAAGACAAAGTCCAGGCCCGTCGTATCAAAGGTAACAATATTGCCCAATATGCCACCCAGGGTGGCACCGCTTACCCACCACAACTGATTAAGCAGCGTTACAAAGAACATGAACCACCCGCGATCAACATCCTCGGGAGGTTCAACCGTGCTATTTATTGCAAAGCTTTCGTCACACATGCCAAAAATGAGATAAAGGCGTTTAAGCCCCAGACCTCTAAAGCGATCAAGCATAACTATGCCGTAAAACAAATGGCGCGCATTCACAATGAGCGCCAACAAAAACGCTGCAAGCGGATTAAAGGGAGCAAGCAGCAAGTTAACGGTTACAAACTCCATTGATCCGGCAAAAATGAACAACGCCATAAGCATGGGATAGAAAAATGGGAAACCGCGTGTCCCCATCAGAAAGCCATAGGAAATACCTAAAAAGAGAAAGCCTGCACAAATCGGCAAAGTATAGGGAAACGCGCACACAAATGCACGTCGCAGCACGCCCTTTTTTGTCCCTTGTACAGAGTCTTGGTTGGACATAGATGATCTTCTCACTTCGAATGTATCCGAATATGCAAAAGATCATTGTAAAGAGATGTCACACCAACAGAATGAAGATGTTCATGAATTTTGTGACAAGTATTTATGCCATATCACAAGCTTTGACAAGAATAATTTCGATGGTAAGGGTGGATTGGTCAAGCCAGGCTTGCACCTCGCCACCCATCGCATCAACAAGATGAGCAACAATAGCAAGGCCCAATCCAGACCCTTCACCAGATCGAGCAGTTTCAGCACGATAAAAACGGTCAAACAGTTTGTTGGTATCAAGTGCATTTGCATCAGGTACATCATTGGAAACGCACAGGGCGACTCTGTCTTCTTTTGTTTGAGAAACAATGCGTGGAGCAGATATGCCATAGCGCAAAGCATTTGTCATGAGGTTCTCAAGTACACGAGTAAGTGCGCGTTCATCCGCCAATACTGACACTGTTTCATCGTCGATACTGATATGAGGTTCCCATTCACGAGCAATAAATCTCGGATACATGCCCGCGAGTACTTCCGATAAAACAGGCATAAGTGCCACCGGAACACACTCAGGGCTAAACGAGGGGTCAGTGGCTTGCGCATACTCAAACAACCCATCTACCAGGGTTCTCATAGAACTCAGCCGCTCCTCAGCGCGGACAATATCATTGTTGTGCTCTTGAGCATTATCTGTCATACGAGCAAGCTGCAAATATCCTTGCGCTCCTGCTAGAGGAGTGCGAATATCATGCGAAAGTGCCGCGAGATCTTCTTGAAAAGCTTCACGAGAACGTCTATGAGCTATCGCACGCTCCTGCTCGGCTTCCAGCAGTGCATTTATTGCTTGTGTCAATGCTTCTAACGCTGGAGTGTGGACATGTAAAAGAATACGAGCATTGCTTGCTATGTCATGGTTAAGCAGCTCGCGCGCAATCCGAGAGATCTCACGTTCGCGCCGTGCCACATCGACCAGCACCATAGCAAGCACGCCACCTACGCCGCAAAGCACAATTAGCAGTGCTGTTTCTAAAGACATGTCCACCTCCCACTCTCTCTTATAATGCCTTGCGCCTAAATATCACCATTGAGGCAATACCGCTCACAATAATCCAAGCAAGACAAACAAGAATGAAATGTTGCAGATCGAAGCTTTGTATAAATACATCCAAACCCCGGTCCATATAAGCGCATTGCGCTACAGGCAAGCATCCTGATATCGCATGAACAATCTCTGTGCTTCCTGGTAATACCAACGGGATGAGATTGAGGCCTGCCATTACAGCAGCACCAGCAAGACCGAGTACGAGCAACATATTGCACACCCATGCCATGGTCTCATTCGCAACTAAAATCGCGAAGAAGATACAGATAGCGCTGTACATACTATTAACCAGTAGAGCGAGCACTCCCCAACCTATGATTTGTTGCACACGAGGGACTAACTCAAATTGAAGTCCAAAAACAACCGGCATAAAAGCGCTGCATACAAGCATAAAGATGATAACTACTGCGGACAAAAAGACAGAGAGAGCTAGCTTAGAAAGAATGTAGTCGCGACGAGCATGTGGAGTGGCAAACAAACTCTTAAACGAATGAGCTTTATAGTCGCTTGCAATAAGCCAAACGGCAAACCATGTTGTTGGAACTAAGAGCAAACCACTTGTAGAACCTATCGCGAGATAATCAAGAAACGATCGAGCTATTACTGATGATTCCGCAGGACTTAATCCAAACATCCCTTTAACAGTAATCCACTCAAACAGATAGCGCATAAGGAGAAAAGCGAAGCAGAAGAGCATCATGCCCCACAGTGTTCCTGACTTGCGCAAACGATACAGATCAGAGTGAACAAAATTCATCATCATCGTGCATCGCCACCTTTAACAAAATGATTTGGAATATGCCCTGAAGTACTTACATGAGCTGCTTGCTTAGAATCATCGCCGCCCATAAGTTGAACAAAGAAGTCCTCAATATCACCTTCGGTGCGGTGAAGCTCTTGTATGACAATGCCCTCTTCTGCAAGCACACGTCCAACATCGCTTGCTTCAATATCGCCTGTAATATGTAAAGAGTTGTCAGGTAAAACCGAAGCGGTAAATTGCGGAAAACGCTCAGTAAGAATTGCAAAGGCACGTTCGGGTTCTAAACAGGACAGCGCAAGATAGCTGGCACATTCTTGTTCAACCTCTTGAGCCGTGAGTTCTCGTACCATACGTCCGCCACAAATAACGCCATAACAGGTGCACATGCGTTCAAGTTGATCCAGTACATGCGAGCTCACCAGCACGGTTATGCCACGATCTCTATTGAGACGCGAAAGAAGTTGCCGTATTTCACGTGCACCCTCGGGATCTAGGCCATTTAATGGCTCATCCAAAATGAGGATTTCAGGGTTTCCAAGCAATGCCATGGCAACACCAAGTCTTTGGCGCATACCCATTGAAAAGCCCTTGACACGTTTCTTACTCCCATCCAGTCCAACAAGATTTAAGAGTTCGCGACAACGTTGGGGTGCATTAACAACTCCCAGAACAAGTGCTTTTGTCATCAAGTTGTCGAACGCAGAGAGGTTGGGATGGAGGCCAGGATTCTCAATAAGGGTCCCAAGCGCCGGATTGGCTTCGCAAGGCGTGAGTGCTTGTCCAAAGATGCGGATCTGTCCAGCCTGTGGTGCAAGCAAACCAGCAATCATGCGCATGGTTGTTGATTTACCAGCTCCATTCCGCCCAATAAACCCGTATATTTCACCTTTACCAACATGCAAATTAAGACCATCAATTACACGGTGACCTCGAAAGCTGCGCTCAAGATCTGCCATTTCTAGTGCATACATGACGCTCCTTCCGTACTCTGCTTTGTTTCTAAGAAGCACAATACGGGGCACACTTTTAGAAACTTCCAGGTAGGTTATAAGAAAGTTGCAAGATTTGAGAGTGAGGCACAGCCCCACCTATGACTGACTTGCACTATTCAACTTAAAGCCTATTCCCCATACGGTTTGAATCATGTTGTCGGTACCAGAGTCTTTAAGCTTTGCACGTAAATTTGCAATATGTGTACTCACGGTCTTCTCATCGGCAAGCGTTACCCCCGATGCAGCTATATCAGCAATTTCTGTATCGTGACAAGCCGCGAGATAGAGGTCGCGCTTTGTAAAGACACGGGTTGGCTGTCGCATCATTGCTGCCAACATATCAAACTCAGTTCTCGTGAGACGAAGGCTTCTTCCATTAACAATAAACTCGCGGGTTGCTGGGGAAAGCTTCCAAGGGCCGATGCAAAGCACCTGTTCTGAGCTTTCATGTTGTGGACTTGCTGCTGTTTTATCAGAGTTATTTAACGGGGACTCGGCACGTAGACGTAACTGAACTTCAATTCGTGCCAGCAACTCTTCCAAATCAAAAGGTTTTACTAAATAGTCATCGGCTCCACAGCGCAAAAGAGCAATGCGCCTATCCACCTCACTACGTGCTGAAGTAACCAGCACTGGTATATTTCCCAATGATTCTCGCACTGCTGCCACAACCTCTTCTCCCGAAACGCCTGGGAGCATAAGGTCACAAATCACAACGTCAAAACGCCTCTGTGAAACGGTATTTCCGGTAGCTCTATCAGTCTTGTTTTCCGCACGATCCAGCAGGAGAAGTGCCTCAGAACCTGAGAAGGCTGGCGTGCATACCATCTGATGCTTTCCAAGAAATGTGCATACCACGTCACTTAAAGAAGCATCATCTTCAACCACAAGCACACGTATATCTTGTTGAGTGCCAGTGTTCTGCATGCAACATTCCTCTCGCGTTTGAAGTTTCTATCAACGCAATGAGCCTACCGCATAACAGTACTGTTTTTACATGAGAGATCTACCGTTTTGCTGTATTCGAAAAGAACGCTGCATCAGCAGGCACATATGGACGAAGCTGTGCCTTATTGACCTGTGTGTGAGCATGCTCTGGAACATCGCGCCATTTTACGGTATGACCCGCACCGTGGCTACAAAAGACAGAGTCGGGTGTGTTAGGAAGATCTGCCTCAGGGTTATAAGCAATTTCCGCCATTACATCCTCGGCATTATGGCATGTACGATAACCCGCAAACTCGAGGGATAGTCTGCCTCGGCCAGCAGTGTAACGCGCAACCTCCAAGGCATATTCCCCCACCTCAGACGCTGGAACTACGCCAGTAATTCGTGCTGTCTCATCGGCAGTAGGAGCGGAGAACTCAGCAGCCATACGCTGGAGATCGGCAAGAGCACGGCCCAAACGGTCTGCAGGTACCACCAAACAGAACCGGTACCAGGGTTCCAATAACACACATGCTCCTTGCTCCCGAGCATTCATAAGGGCTTGTCGCACAGCACGATACGTCGCCTGTCGAAAATCTCCACCCTCGGTATGTTTTACATGGGCACGACCCGCCAGAAGTATGATGCGTACATCAGTCAGTGGAGCTCCCACAAGTACTCCAAGATGGTCTCGCTCCATCGCATTGGTAAGGATGAGCCGCTGCCAATTAAGATCCAAATCATCCGTTGAACAGCGTGTTCCAAACTCTACCCCGGAGCCGCAAGGTAAGGGTTCTACTAAAAGACGCACTTCAGCATAGTGACGAAGTGGTTCAAAATGACCAACACCTTCCACGGGTGTTGTTACTGTCTCTTTATAGAGAATACCTCCCGCACCAAAACTCACATCCATGCCATAGCGGTCGTGCAATAGTTCTCGCACGACATCCTGCTGAACCTCACCCATGAGCTGCACATGCACTTCTTGTAATTGTTCTTGCCAGTTCACAGCAAGTAGAGGATCTTCATCAGCAAGCTCGCGTAGCGCGCGCACAAGAGCAGAAATGTCAGTATTAGGAGCAGGAATCACTTGATAGGACAAAACAGGTGCAAGCCGAGGAGGCATCACACGCGGAGCTGCTCCTAAGCTGGTACCAGGCATCACATGGGTAAGGCCTGTTACCGCACAAATTTGTCCGGCCTTTACCTCTTGTACTGTCGTGTAATTTGCACCTTGATACAGGCGCACCTCATTGATCTTCTCAGCCCAAGATTCACCGCGACCATCCACTCCTTCAAGCTGCATCTTTGCCTGTAGGGTGCCGCCAAGAATCTTGAGCCAGGAGAGTCGCTCACCCTTATCGCTTCTGCTGACGCGATATACCAGTGCTGCAAATTCATGTGGATACACCCGGTCGGGAGTTACGTTCGCCACCATATCAAGCAGATCTGCAATCCCGTCGTTGCGCAAAGCTGCACCAAAAAGTACCGGGAAGAAGGATCTATGAGAAAAGAGTTGCGAAATCGTGTCAGAAGCGAGCGCACCCGTTTCAAGATATTCCTCAAGAGCTGCCTCATCGGTGGAAGCCATATCTTCAAGTGCAGTTGCTTTGTCCGCCGACATGTCCACACAATTTGGCGAAAGTCGATCCTTCAGCTCAGTGAGCAGAGCATCATGGCCGGGATTTTCCAAATCGCACTTGTTGATAAAGACAAGGGTTGGAACGCCTTGGCGTTCAAGAAGATCCCAAAGCACTTCCGTATGACCCTGCACACCATCATTTGCACCTATTACGACAAGAGCCATATCGAGCGCCGCTATCGTGCGCTCTGCCTCTGCAGAAAAGTCCACGTGACCAGGGGTGTCCACCAACATAAGGTGGACACCATTCCAGTCTATCGACGCCTGTGATGAGAAAATCGTAATGCCGCGCTCGCGCTCCATTGAGTTGGTATCGAGATGCGAAGCCCCGTCATCGACACGACCAGCAGCGCGAATAGCACCTGAAGCTGCAAGCATTGCTTCAGCAAGCGTGGTTTTGCCCGCATCTACATGCGCTAAAAGACCCACAACTGCCTGTCGCACAGCACTCCTCTCATCGTTATATCCGTCGATCATTCTAACGATAGATAAGGACTGGTTCCTCAGAACAGCTGTCAATTACTCCATCTTTATGCAGCTTCTCACTGAGTTGTATGAGAGCAACACTGTCCCCTTATGCCACGCCTTGGGCCCACGAAGCAGCATTCTTGTTGTTGAGCAGGGCTCCAGACTGCCAATCAATTGCAGGATAAAGCTCACGTAAGCGCTTCTCTGCACCTGAAATACCACTGCTTCCCGAAGTGGCGAATGGAACCACCTTTACACCGGAAAGATCAACTGCATCAAGGAAGGTATCAATGATGCGCGGCTCCACATACCACCAGATTGGAAAACCAAAAAATACCGTGCTTACGCCAGAAAAGTCTGGCGTATCTTCTACCAATGCCGGACGGCTTGCCGGATCATCCATTTCAACAGAGCTGCGGCTCTTTTTATTTTGCCAATTTAAATCTGCTGAGGTATAGGGAGAAGCAGAACGAATTTCATACAGTTCCGCTCCCGTTGCCTCGGCAATTTCAGCTGCTTTACGAGCAGTAACACCACTTGCAGAAAAATACGCTACAACCGTCTGTGCCATGATTATTCCCTTCTCTCAAACTGTTGGAAAGATTCAAACGATTTGAATAACGTTATGTACGCAGGAATGAAGCATCCTTCAATTTCTCTTGCCATTTTGTTCGCACTCGTTGTGGCAAAAGAGTTACTCGTTCGTATATCTACTAGTCCTTAGATTAAGCGACGTTACGTATATTGTAAATAGATAAGTGACATGAGTTTTTTTATTTACGAGTTTAGTTGCGATATACTACAGGAAGTCAAACAACGGAGAGTACCATGCAGGAATTTATTCGAGCACGAAGTCCTGAACAAAAGGAACAGCGCTTAAGCCAGATAAAGGATGTTGTAAAACACCAATTTGCATCGCATCCTTATCATGAGATAACGCTCACCACCATTGCAGAAGAGCTTGGCTGGTCGCGCGCGAATCTTTATAAGTATGTAAGCACCAAAGAAGAAATCTTCTTACTGCTCACCGCAGATGAATGTAGCGCCTACTACGATGCTCTGCTCACTGCATTACCCATAGGATGCGAGTTCTCTATTCCCACTATTGCTGAGGTTTGGGCTGGCATTGCGAATGCCCACAAGGAATTTTTCCGTTTAAGCGACTTGCTTTCTACCATTATTGAGACAAACGTCACCGTAGAACGTCTCAAGGATTTCAAACGCTGTTACTACGATTGTTTGGCGAAGATGCAGGAGCGGC
>URWR01000044.1 GCA_900551595.1 uncultured Coriobacteriaceae bacterium | reverse complement strand
ATCAAGGAGCTGTCCATTTTCTTCGTCGTCATGGTTTCAACCCACGCGCCCGCGAGGGGCGCGACGAGACGAAATGGAAGAGTTTGTTGTAAATCAAAATGTTTCAACCCACGCGCCCGCGAGGGGCGCGACAGGGCCTGCTCGTCAGTTAGGCTTGCCGCCATTGGTTTCAACCCACGCGCCCGCGAGGGGCGCGACCTCCATTTTGGACTTGCCGCCGCCAGGAGCAAAGTTTCAACCCACGCGCCCGCGAGGGGCGCGACGTGGCTTGGGACCACTCTGCGCGTCGACCAGAAGTTTCAACCCACGCGCCCGCGAGGGGCGCGACTGTCAATTCAGCTAGAAAACTGAATATTCCAGCTTATTGTATTCATTTCAAACGAGTAGCTACAGAGAAGTCCGTCAATATGGCTCAATATACACTCAGAAAGCCAGAAACTCTTGCGCGAACCTCACCACTCCGTGCCATAGCTTGCGGTTCGCGCAAGCAAAAACATTTTTAAATGAATAAAAATCCCTCTGGATCATACGACTTCTTCGCGCCGTACTCTTCAACACGCGCGTTTCGATTCTTTCCCAAATTGTAGAACCGAATACTATCCTGCGACGGGTCGATGGCATTCAAAAGCTGTCTCTTCAATTCGACAAACTGCGCCGGCTCCAACAGACACTCAAACACCGAATACTGAACCCGCTGCCCATACTGGCAGCAGAGCTTGGAAACGCGCCTCAAGCGCCGGGCTCCGCCTTTATCCAATCCCGCTACGTCATACGTGATAAGAACATACATGACTATCTCCAAATGCACGCAGGATAATCGTCAAGATCTCCTCGAAAATATCGAGATAGAAGCTGCGTCTGAATAAAGGGGACCAACCCCAGCGGCACACGCTCTTTTATAAATGGATGCACGAACGTCTCTTGCTTCTTTTTCTGCCATGCCTCGAGCGCGCGCTTGAGACCGTGCTCTTTGAAAGAAACACCTCCGCTCGTATCAGCCTTAAAATCCTCTACCGTAAGCTGCTTTCGATTAAACAACGAAAGCGTAAAGCGATCGACGACAGGCGCCCTGAGCTCCTCCATAAGATCTAGTGCAAGACTCATACGTCCTGGACGGCATGAATGTAAATAGCCCATTTGAGAATCAAGCCCAACCGCTTCGCATGCGGTCGCTACATCACGCGCAAGCAACGTGTAGAAAAATGACAGCGTCGCATTAACAGGATCGCGCGGCGGTTTCCTTGTTCTCCCATCAAACACAATCGATTCCGCTCCACGCAGCAGGCAAGGAAATATTGAAAAATAGGCGCGCGCAGCATTCCCCTCAACGCCGCGTAGCTCATCCAAGGTTGGGCACGAAACTGCGACCACCGCTGCTTCATCAAGCGTGTGCACTGTGACGGCAACGCCATCGGCGACCTCCGGATGATCGCGTATATAATGGCGCAGCACCGTGTTCGTGTTGCGGACCTTGCCCACTACAAAGCGCTTGGCCAACGATAGAGTCTCCTGCTTGCTCGCAGCGCGGCGGTACTGTTCTCTGCGAAGCAAAACGTTCCCTGAGACGGATCCCTCGACACGCGCCTTAAAGCGGCCTCTTTCGTCGAGCAGAACGACCGACAACCCCTTCTCGGCACACGCTGCAAGTGTCGCCATCGTGCAGCCGACGTGGCCGAACAAAACAATCCCATCGAGCACATGAAAGGGAATGCTCATTACTTTTGTGCCATCAAGCTCAACAGATATGGCGTTGTCCCGCTTGCGCACAACTGCATCAGGGTTTGTCACGTATAGCGTGTTGAGAAGACGTTTCATGCCCAATCCTTCACCCCGCCGACATTGTGCCAGTATGCGGACGCGCTATTTTCGGCTGCATGTGGCAGGCAATCATCTTTTAGCGAGCAACGCCGGCACTTGGAGGACGCCACCGCCTGCGGGGTTGTTCCTAACGCAATCAACTCATGCATGCGCCCACTCAAAACCATAACTCGAGCACGCAGCGCTTTGTCGATCGCTATGGTTTCGCGATGCCGCGTCTCGCCATAAAAGAGGGCACCTTGTAGTACGGTAACGCCCTCCATTTCTTCAAGGCACAGAGCCTGCGCTGCCACTTGCAAGCGATCCCAGTCCTCCACTTTCGGCTTGCCAACTTTATACTCAACAGGCATAACCGAAACTCTATCACCTATGCGATACTCGACAATATCCGCAACCCCGGTAATGCCCAACTGGTAGCTGACCAGCCGCGGACTCCGCTCGGCTCGCACGCCATGGATAACAGAATATCCAGTGATGTCCACCCTGGCATGGAACGCGTTGCCATGCGCCGTATCCCCGCTATCGGACCATATCTGTTCGATATGGATCAAAGCCCACTGTCGCTCGTAATACGCAATGTGTTGCAAGCCCGACAATGCAAGGAGCTCAGAATCCGTATACATCTTGCGCTTTACAGAGTCGACGGCACAATTGAGTCATAGGCCTCGACACTTACCCCCGATGGCAACGCGTCTTCATCCAGAATCACCCGGTAATCCTCGTACGAACGCGCCTCTTGTCCATCCGGAATGGTACGCTCCACCTTTACAAGACTAAACAGGCGCTCAGCGGGCGCGTTCCCCAGCTTGCTCTCATGCTTGAAAACTACGAGCTTGCGCGAAGTCATTAGACCACGTGCAGCACTCCGATCGTTCTCAAACATATTCATGAGAGCTTCCCATAGCAACTTGAGATCCTCGTCACAGAAGCCGGTCTTCTGTGCATACGGCGCGGAGACAAAGCCTTCGATGCGATACAAACCATAAGGGATGTACTGTTTGCGCCCCATGGTCTTATTGTCCTTGCCTTCGTTCGCCTCGGTCGCCGCCATGCGCGTGATGCTCATTTCAAGCGGCATGACCGGATCGATTGACTCGCCGAAGCAGAGCTGCACAGGCCCGCGCACCTGGCCACAGTTCACACCCGTCGTCATCACGGCACCAAAAGTGCGCACGTCAAAGAAGTTGTCACACATAAATTTGGTAACCCGCCGCTGATCCTCGAACTTTTTGGGAAGCTTCGCTTTCTCGGGCTTAAGGTTGTAATGAACATACGCTCTTTCATTGCGCTGATTGAGAACCACGCCTTCCTGAACGTAAATCTTGTAGCCCAAGGCGCCCTCTTCAACGTCGGGATTTTCATAGTCATCTGCTTTGACAAGGTCGACGTAGTTGCGGATCTTACGCTTGATGCAAACATCCGAAATGATGCCGTGCCCCGTCTCAGGGTCAATGCGCGGAAGATTGCCCGCGTCAGGATCGCCGTTCGGATTGCCGTTCTTCACATCGCAGAAAAACACGAAGTCGTAACGATTGGTAATAGGCTCAGACATGGCTACTCCTCAACATTCTCAGTATTGATCATATTCTCGCTATTAGCCGTATGATGACTTGCCCAAAGATCCTCGCGCTCCTGGTGATAGCCGATGAAAAACTCGCACTGATCGTCCGACGAAAGTGCCTTGGGAACAAGTCCATCACCCGGCATCTTTCCCACGATCTCATCCATTTCCTTAGAGAGCTTCACCGTGAGCCCAGGCATCTTTTTCTTTAAGGCTGAAAGATGCGTGTGAAACCCCCGCATAAGAGCTTGGAACACCCTGCTCGGAGTTGTCGACAGCGACCCGATATAGCGCTCAACAATTGTTGAATTGGTTTCACCAACGGCAGCACGCTGAGCGTGAGCCATCACGGCAAACATCCTACCTAACAGATACCCCTCATTGGAGTTTTCTCGATTCAGCGCCACGTCAATCCTCTCCTCATTACTTGGTATAAAGCCCAGTTTTCTCCATTTACGAACCATGTACGCCTTAAGCAATGCTGCTCTTTGGCCAAGATCCCATTTGTTTCTTCTTCCCTGATCAACATGCATGCGTTCTAGAACAACCTGTCGCAGCGCGACCGGAAACATCGTTTCTTTGACCATGGCCTCAAATGCTGCATGCAGCATTGTGCTCGGAATCTTATCAACCTCCCCTTGCGGTGCCGTCTGACTCAGCATCTGCTGGAGAGATGCGGGGCGTACCCCCACCATATCGATATCACGGAGGTACCAAGAAAAATGCTCAGCTATCTTGCCCAGATTGCCTTGTTCAAAGAAGCGCACGGCAAGGCGTGCGTTATTCGGTGCAATACCAAGCACACAGTAGGAAACATTCGTATCGATAGACCCTTCAAAGGGAAGGCCACCGCGAAGACGTTCGAACGCGTTTTGAATGAGATGAAGGGTTTCCTCATCTTCGCCTTTTGGCATACCCAGCAAAAATGAAAAAGCGAATGAGTCCTCAAGCGGGGCAGAGCGGTCCGCCCAATACACGATGAGGGTATCTCCGAGAGAAATGCGACGCTCCTTCCGCGCGCAGAGATATTTCAGTGCGGAGCCGGCGGCCTGGGCTACATCTTTTGATATCGACGCATTGAACGCCTGCTTTTTACCATATGACTCTGAAGAGGGGAAGTTGAAGGAGACGAGCGATGCGCCTGAAGACTGCGCATTCGGTAATCCTGTTACCTGAGGAAACAACCTCGCAAGCTGGGTTCGTTCGCCTGTTACCGAGCAAAACCCTACGACATCGTCTGCACGCACTGCCGAACGGTAGGCCGCCCAGGCGTCTTTAACCGAAGGATCATCGCTTACCGGCTTAGCTGTATCGGCCAGACAAAGAACCGCAAACCTGCCTTTACCAAGGGCGTCACGGTCCGCTTCACGTAAGTCTTCTGGATGAGGGCCTCGGGCGAAAAACGATAAGACCGCCCGCGCCGCTGCGCTTTCACACTGCGCCAGTACGCTCTGATGCAGCTCACGGGAATCGGCAAATCTGCGATCACCGCCCTTTTCATCCATGGCGAAAAAGTATTTCGCCGTATCGCATAGAAAATACGGCGCTGGGTTCTTGCCAGACCGCCCCGCATGCTCCGGCACATTCATTATTCGGTAATCTGAAACGCTCCCACCTGTCCCAGAGCTATAGGGAACAACCGACTGGACGCAACCATCTTCAGTGAGCATGATGCCAAAAGAAACCTTTTCGCTGCTCCAACCCAACGGTGGGATACCCGAATCTGGATCCGCTGCCAAACGGGTATACAAATTACTCAGTTCCTGTAGGATCATGAAACCACCCCATTCGCAGCCCCTGCAACATCAATGTGGCCATGCCGCATAACAGCGCGATAGAACAGCGGTTGAGGTGACTTCTGATCAGAATAATCCAGGTCATAGAGCATGAATCCCAAGTCACGCTCATCGACACCTGCGTAAAACGAACGAGGTGCTTCATTATCCTTTTCGAGTAGAGATACGCTGGCGGGAAACTCTCGACAGCCCAAAACGGGCTGATTAAAGTGTTGGCCTCTGCGCAGCCTTCGCAGGACAATGTTGTAGTGCTTCTCGGGCGTATCGCCTACTCCCGCTCTATCGGTTAACGAGAAGTGTGCGGTGATGACATACGCAACATGCTTGAGGTACATCGTTGCGCGCTGTTGGCGATTAGCTGAAGCGACGATCGAGAGCGGAGCATCTTTGTCTGCCGCAGCCTTAGCATCTCGGTAGCTCAGCTTGCTTTCCAGTTCGTTGCGCCTGAACGTATCGAAACAGATCTCATTCAGCACATCAATCGCATCGATATGCCAGCGTATCGCCGGCTTCCAATACACCGCTTCGAGAATGCCTCGTGCCGCAGACGGCGTTATCACGTCGTAGCTCACGCGCTCTGCTTTCATTTCCGGACGGGTAAAGCATGCGCGCTCGCCGCTGACAAGAACCCTGATTCCAAATCCCATCCCAACCTCTTTTCAAGTTGGACGCAATTCGTCAGACAATCAACTCGTTCAGTTCTTCCTCACCCGGTAGCAACAGTCCGACCTCGTTACTGTAGTACCGGTCGCCTCCGACGTCGGGCTGCAAAACGGCAAGCGTTTGAAAGGACTCGTCGTCGATGGCACCCGCCTCCTTCAGCTTCTCATAAAGATAACCACGAACGGAAATGCTACTGCGCTGCATTTTCATGACCAGCGCAGTAGGATCAACGCCGTGCGCGACCAGGTGCTGTAGATCACGAAGCATTCTCACACCATCCTCGCTCCAAGGAATGAATACGGGCACAGTGTCGTCCTCGATAATCCGATACTCGTTTGCCACCGACTCCAACTGAAGCGTTTTCAGCCCATTTTTAATCAGCTCACCGTCCGTCAACTGGCAAAAAATCCCCTTCCCATCGAGATCGTCACCATCAGTTTCGTACCGCTGCCTGAAGAACGCGGAAATGAGCTGGCTATCTATGACACCACCGTGACACTCGATCAGAGCGCGCGTGATGCTTTTCATACGCTCTAGCCAGGTATGTGGAGTCGGCTTTTCGCGATCGCTTAGGAGCTCAAATACGTGCACCTTGCCTTGCGCTCGAGATCCCTCGCGGTTACAGCGTCCGGCGGCTTGAAATAGGGAGTCAACCCCAGCAAGCTCGCGATAAACGCTCGGAAAATCGATATCAACTCCCGCCTCGATCAACTGCGTTGATACTACGATGCAGCGCTCACCGGCTGCCAAGCGAGCGCGGACCTTCTCCAATATGCGAGAACGATGCAGTGGCGTCATATTGGCACTAAGATGAAACAGGCCAAGGCCACAATGATCTTTTAATTCAGCCTGATCTTCATCAACCCCAACCAGGCTCTTTACGATCTCGTAAATCAACTTTGCTTTCGCCTTGGTGCCAACGATGCAAAGTACTGTGCGTTCGTCCACGAGGCGCGAAGCAAGCTCCCATTCATCAATTTCCGCTTCCCAGACAAATTGTGCGCGACCACCAAACGCCCTGTCGAATCCGTTTCTGCTTGTAACAATTTCACGCGTTTCTGTGCCAAACGGCCACAAGCCCGCGAGCGCTGGCTGCGTTGCCGTGCACAACACGACGCTTGTGCCAAAGTCAAGACAAAGATCCTCGATCATGGCCAGCGTCGGTTTCAGTAGGCCGTCGGGAAGCGTCTGTGCCTCATCGAGCACAACGACACTCCGCGCGATATTATGGACTTTACGGCACTTGCCGGGCCGATTTGAAAACAGCGATTCAAAGAGTTGGACGTTGGTTGTTACCACGATGGGCGCGTCCCAGTTTTGCGTTAGCAGACGAACGATCGCGCCGCGCTCGGCATCCTCTTCAAAATCGTAATTCGAGTGATGCTCTAACACGTTTTCCACGCCGAGTGCATTCCGAAACACCTGCGCCGTCTGTTCAACAATCGACGTATACGGAATAGCATAGATCACACGCTCCATCCCGTGTGCGATGGCATGGCGGAGTGCGAACGAAAGGCTTGACAGCGTCTTTCCGCCACCGGTCGGTACAGTGAGCGTAAAGACCCCCGGTTCAAGATCAGCCGCCGCGCGGCAGGAGTCGAGTATGCTTGCCCGGACCTCATTCACTGCTGAATGAGGAGCTCCTGCCATAAGCGAGTCTAAATAATTGTCCAAACGGTCAGACAGCTCCTGCAGCGTCAAAGACCAACTCGAAGCCCGAATACTTGCCGCCGAAGGCGTCATGAATGCTTCCGTGTCTAAATAGTCGGCATCCACAAGACAGGAAAAGAGCATACGACATAGCAGAGAAAGAGAGAAAATCGCACTGCTCTGAAACGCCTTATCGTCTTGAGCGGATTGTGGCATTCTGCTACGAAACGGCAACGGTTCAAGGCTCTTTGTATCAGGAAGCTTAATGCCGAGCTCTTCGAGTCGTGTATTAACCCACGCAAGATCGTTGTTGTCATATCCTTTGAACCGATCGGCAAGCGGCTTCCTATGTGCAAAAGGACCATTTGTCAACCCGTTGGGCATGCCCCCATGATGCCCGGCGATCGCATACGCAAGAATGGCAGCGGAAATGTTATCTCGAGATGTTTGGAACGATGTATACGCAAAAAGGGCACCCTGCGTTGAGTGATCAACATGCTGCCGATACCCTGCAAGGCGCTCTTGAAAAGCATCAGTCGCTTTTCCGATGTCATGCAATCTCCCAAGCACATCACCCCAAACGGAGTAACCAAATTTGCCGGAGAAACCCTTGGCCAAGACTGCAACATTCAATAGATGCGAATCGAGCCTTTGCCAGCATCCTGGACGTTCCTCACTGGGCGAATGCGCATACCAACACACTGAGCACCTCCATCGTGGATAATCCTCTCGCAACGCTTGTATATTCCCATTACGCACCTAGAAAAAAGCGGCTATTCCCGTCTAATCTATTTCGAAATTACGTAATCCGCCTTGTTACGCGTCTATCCCCACAACCCCATGTTAGAAATCGCGTACAGCGGGACATTCCTCATCCAGTCCTGCTCGCGGTAGCCTGATAGGCTGAAACGAACGGACTTGATCTCCGGATGCGCAGCCTTGAACGCCCGCAGACTCTTGGCACGCAGGTTCTCCTCCGCCTTCACCTCGATGGCGTAGACGCTGTTCGCGCCCTGCACCAGAAAATCAATCTCGCCCGAGGAGTTCTCGGCGGACCAGTAATACGGCGTGAGTCCGCAGTCGGAGACGATCTGCTGGCAGACGTACTGCTCGGTGAGGGAACCTTTGAACTCCTCGAAGATCTCGCTGCCCCCGACAACGGTCTCCTTGTCCAGCCCTGCCATCGCCCCCAGCAGACCGACGTCGACAAGAAAGAGTTTGAACGCCGTATCGTCAGCGTAGGGGGCAAGCGAGATTCCGGGCTTCGATATCCTGCGAACGAGGGTTGTGATGCCAGCCTGCGTGAGCCACGTGATGCCCGACTGATAGTTTCTCACCCGGGCGCCTGATGCGATGTGGCTGAACACGAACTTCTTGTTTTCCCTCCCGAGGTGAGACGGGATCGAGCGCCACGCCGCAAGCGCGTACTCAGCCTCGGCTCTGCTGAGGTGCTTCGAGACGTCGCGCTCGTAGCCGCGCAGAATCTCAAGCTGCACCTCACGTGCATCCTCCAAGAGACCCCGTTCAAGGAAGGCACTCACCGCCTCCGGCATCCCGCCGACATAGTAGTACTGACGAAGGAGCGGCACAAACCTGCTTGAGAAGCTGTTGATAAGACTGGCGTCGCCCGTGTCGACAAGGTCGCAGAGTGTTCGGTTCCCCGTCGCGACGAGAAATTCCCGAAAGTTAAGGGGAAAGAGATCGAGCGCATTCACCTTCCCAACGGGATAGCCGCTTCCCTCATGCACGGTAATGCCCAGAAGAGAGCCTGCTGCGGCGACCGCATATCCAGGAGCGTTCTCGCAAAAATACTTGAGGGAGGTGAGTGCCTTCGGACACGCCTGGATCTCGTCAAGGATGATAAAGGTGTCCCCCTCAGACACGACCTCCCCCGTCTCGAACTGAATAGCCGAGACGATGCGCGGGATATCGTAGCCCAGCTCGAACTGTTCGCGCATCCTTAGGTTGTCATCGAGGTTCACGTACGCTACGTTCTCGAACTGCGTCCTGCCAAACTCTTTGAGCAGCCACGTTTTTCCAACCTGACGAGCACCATTGAGAATAAGCGGTTTACGGCGGGGTCTGTCTTTCCAGGCAATAAGCTCATCCATGAGGAATCGTTCCATGCTAACACCTCCCCTAAAATGGACACGGCCTTATTTTCACAATACTTGGCGAAAATAAGGCTGTAAAAGAGCCAATATTGGAGAAAATCAGTCAATAAGCGCTGCCCACACTCAGTAAGAGGAAAATGGACCTCCGCGCGCGTTCGTCCACGTGGTGTACGATCGTTTCCCCATTCGCTGGAATCAGGCGATTTCAGGGCATCCAAGTTGAACTCAATATGAACTCAACAGTGATTTTCGGTCGACAGTTTCCGAGTGCTTTCACCCCCCCAGAAGAACAGGCACCTCTGGCAAGACCAATGTCTGCTAGATGCGCACAACATAACCGTCCTTGCGCGGGGCGGCCGCGCCCTCGGGCTCCGCAGCATATCCCAAGGCGATGGCACCCACGCCGCGCAGTGTCTCGGGCAGGCTCCACTCCCTGAGGAGCGCCTTGCCCTCAGCGCTGTCGAAGATCTCGCACTCGCGGTGGATCCAGCAGCTGGAGAGCCCCAGGGCGTGCGCTGCGAGCATAAGGTTCTCCAGCACGCAGGAACCGTCTTCCACAAAGGTGCTGCGCCCGCCGTCGGCGAGCACAACCACGATGACAGGGGCACCATAGTACGGGTCGGCATCCCTGGCCATAACG